>NZ_JMFG01000008.1:26044-222400 GCF_000687145.1 Thermoanaerobaculum aquaticum | reverse complement strand
GCGTCCAGCTTTGCTGGCGCGCGCGTGGGGGTTCGGGGGGCCAAGCCGGCCACGGGTGGGCGGGGGAGCGTGGCCGTGCCCCCCGCGACAGATGGTGGGCCGTGAGGGAATCGAACCCCCGACCGTCGGGTTAAAAGCCCGCTGCTCTGCCTGCTGAGCTAACGGCCCACGCCCGAAAGGCTACCTGAACGCGCCGAGTCGGTCAAGGTGACGGAAAGGGCTGGAACTCTTTCCTTTGCGGCGAAAAGGCCGTGTTTTTGACAGAATTGACGTGAGCCGGCTCGCCTGTACCACCACGGATCCCCTCACCAACCTGCTGTATCCGCATGGGCGCCCTTGGCAACGAACCAGTGCAGAAGGTGTCTGAACGTATGCACCCCGTGAGAGGTGTTCGCGGGGGCGGGCTAAAACGTGGCCCGTTAAAAGGTTAGTTCCACCGTAGTTGCGCAGCGCCACACTGTGGAAGGTGGTTCCAAACATCCAGCCCTAAAGACAAACTCCTGAGGTCCAACCCTTCCCAAAAGGACAGTAACAGGGGAAACCTTCAGCCGAGAGGTGGAAAGCTTTTCCGTTGCCGCCTCTACCGAATCGAAGTCCACAAAATGGGCTTGTCTTTTTTGGGCAACGAGAAAAAAACTGGAAGCGGCGACCTGTTGCGGTTTGCCCTCACGGACGGCTTGAAGCTTTTCCTCGTCGAGGATCATAACTTTGCAGTAAACGGCGACCCCGTCTTTGCCAGCTTCAAAAGCTTTGAGCTGCCAAGGTTCCACGAAAGCTGGCAGAACCACGACGCCGTTTTTCTCATCAAAGTCCGCTGCTACACCTTCTTCGTGACGGAAGCGAAAAGGTAGCATTTCCAGCTTGCCCGTGCTGTTCTCGAAAAGCTCGGCCAAAAAGAAAAGCCTTTCACCTGTAAAATGCAGCTCGTTTTCATAAGAAGCTGCTGCCACTGCCGTGATCACCAACCGCACCGGTGGCACCCCCGGCTTTTCGCGTACCGGCAACAGGCGCACGCTCCCTGGTTGGACGGTGAGGGGATCTTTCCTCCCTTTGTTGGCAAAAAGTTGCAAGCGATGTACCAGCTTGCCAGCGTCCACAGCAAGGGGTTGCACTTCCCCGGAGGGGATTTTGAGTCGAAAAGCCACAAGCTCCAGCTTTTCCACAGGCTCAAAAAGGGAGGCCTTGTACGAAGCGGTTGTGCGTTCCCCTCGGGGAGCGGAGCCTGGCATGGGAAACAGCCAAACTTCCAAACCTTCGGTGGTAAAAACGGAAGCAACGCCGGTGTAGACGGCTGGTGGTAGTTCGTAGCTTTTTAGGGCGTTGAGTTGCCAATCAAAACAAAAGAGCTCGTGGCGATCGGGTGGGATCACGGCGTAGGGGCAGGCATCGGCTTCTATGGCCAAAAGGTGCGCGTCTTCCCAACGACCCTTTTCGCCCCCGCCTTCCGAATCCACCTTCGTCCAAGACACCACCTGCCCCTCGCGGTTGAGGAAGGCCAGCATCACCCGGTTGGAAAGCCGAAACGGTGGCGGGCCTTCCCAGAGGGGCTTGCGAAAAGCACTGGGTGTGGGCGTTGGTCCCACCGGTTCCGTGTGCTGTTCATCAATGAGCGCCAAAGCGCGGGTTTGGCTCACGGGGATTACTTTTTCCAACCTGTAATCGCGTGTTCGCTCCGGAGTGAACTCTAGCTCCAAGCCTAACTGCAGTACTCTGCCAGCGGTGACTTCCACCCCAAACGCAGAGGCTGCTGCCAAAAGAAAGGAAAGGGCAAGGAAAGCTTTTCTCATACCTACCTCCCTGAGGTTTTACAAAAAGAAGGGGCGGGTCCAGCCGGAAAGGGACTGGACCCGCCCACAAGATCACGCGCAGTACATCTGCCAGCTGCCGTCGTCGAGCTTCACAACCCACATACTACACTGGCTGTGGGGTGTGGCGAAGCAGGCATAACCGCTGCCCCACAAAAGTCTGCATTCAGAGTCACGGAATTCATCCCTAATGGCAACCTTGGGCGAGGGTTTACTAGGTTGCTCTTCCTGAACCAAAGGCTGCAACGAGCAAGAACACGGAGTCGCCCACGACGGGGAAACTGAACTTTTTGGCAGAGCGGTGCGGTTCTCCGTTGCCCAGAGCGCAGCACCAGCCAACACCAACGCAAATGCTGGCAGAAGCGTCGAGATTTTTGCTTTCATTTGGTCCTTATCCTCCTTTCGTTTCTTCCCCGCTCCCGGGCGCGGGGCTTTTCCTGAATGAAGGTTGGCGCTTTTTTTTTTTTTTTGTCAAGCCCCATATATGCGTCCACCATTTTAGGTAGGCGGCGCGGTGGTGGATGGGCAAGAGCGGGAGGGTGTGGGCCGAGGGGAAGGGTTGCGGAACCCTTGCCCGGGTTCGCCTTAAACAATCCACCAACCCGCCGCCTTTGGCGTGGGAACGGCGGCTGCCTTGGCGAAAACCAGAAAAAGAGCCAGGCTCGGATGGTGGTAGGCTTCTACCTCCCACCGGTTCCGATCCTGGCTGATACTAATGAGTGAGAAAGACAGCTCTTATCAATTAGTGACCGGCGCGCCGGTCACGCCTTCGCCAGAGCCAGTAGGCCAATACCGCCACGGCAAGGGCTGAGAAGGACACGAGGTCGCGCCCCGGGGCCTCATGTTCTACCCAGAAAGCTCTCGAGAGGAAGGGTTTTTCGGCCGTCAAGAAGATCATCCCGAGCCCAAAGACCGCGGGCACCAAGAAGAACGGGAGCAACGTTCGATTTTGGCGCAAGTCAAAGTACCCGGCAACGGCAAGAAGGATAGCAAGGGCCACGGAGAATAGCGTGCGCTTCCACTGCCAGGTAGGGCTTGTGTCCCATGGGGCGAAAAGCAGGAGAGCTACCAGCGCCGGCGCAGAGAGAGCCACCGTTATTCGCTGGAGAAGCGGCCGACCAGCCAACCCGAAAAACGGGATCAACCCAAGCACGACCGCAAACACCATCAGCGAAACAGATACCGTCAAAGGCATTTCACCCCTCACACGAAAAGCATTATACGCTTCTTAGTTCGAGATATTGAGGCACGTCCGATGCTCGTTTATCCAGGCCCCAACAAACTCGTTGAAAACCACTGGAAAACCGAGGCAGCCGGCACCAAGCCTAAAGCACTCGTAGCCTGTTCCAATAAAAGCCAAGGCCCACGTAGCCGTCTTCGCCGTGGCCTTATTGCGCTGGTGGCCCGCGCCGAACAACAATTCGTCGACGCCCATTACCGGCCGGAAGCCACCTGTGGGGTCAGGCTCGACGAGGCCTAAATCCAACCCCAAACCCACAAGAGCTTGCCCGAGCGGGCCAAAAGTAACGGGCATGCTCGAGGCGGTTGCCGCCAGATCCCCGCTCAGTTGCGCCGATCCGTTTGGTGAGATAACCATCACAAATGGGGGTCCCGCGGTGGGCTCGAGAGAAACCACAGATTGGCCGCCCGAGCCAATCTCTATCCCTAGCAAGCCGTCCGGAAACACGATGGTGCCCTGCCCGGCTTGGTTCAGAACGCCCGAGATCGTGCCCGACGAAGAGGTCAACGAGTAAATCAGCCATTGCGCCCCGCTGTTGAGGTTTTCTGGAAGTAGACAGCGGGCGCTGGCCGATCCATTGGCGAGCTCGAACAGGGTGGTTGTTACGATTTCGTCACCCCCGGGCGGGAGAGCCACCGCTTGCGAGCTCGCAGCTAACGACAGCAAGATTGCCATGGCACAAATGAATACTTGAGTGAGTCTTTTCATTGCTTGTCCGCCTTTCTTTGCCCTGCTGCCGGCCGCGGGGTTTTTTGCTGAGTGGAGGTTGCCACTTTTTTTGTCAAGTCCCTGCATGAGTCCACCACCTTCTTTGGCACGCGGGGTGGTGCTGAAGGAGGAATGAGAGAGAGGTTTTTTGTCCGAGACGATGGTGGGGGCGGTAGGTGTTGGAGAAGACGAGCCGGTGGTTGAAGAGTGCCCCGCCGGTGAATGGCAGGTCCTCGTGGTCGTTAACGAAGGCGGCTTGCAGGGCGCCCTGGGTGTAGCTTGTGGCGCAGCTGGAGGGCGAGAGTCGGGGCAAATTCGCTGCCGGGGTCGATGAGGGTGAGGGGGTAGCCGCGAGACACGAGCGCACGCGCTGGGTGGCACCCGCGGCGAGGGGCTTAAGCGGCGCGGTGCGCACGCCCTTGGGCTTGCGTGGCGTGGCAGAGCGGCGCACCGCGCAAGGGTTTGGGGCGCCCAGGGGCTGTCGATGCGCGTGGGGAGCTGTGGCATCGGTTCAAGGCCGGATGCGGTAACCGATATGCTGTACGTGCATGCTGCTCCTTTCTCCCCAGTAGAGCCTGGCGTTCCGGCACCGGATGTTCGGAATGCCTACCAAAGGAGCTGAAGGTAGCCTGAGCCCGCTTTTCCCCTCCTAGGTCCTCTGGTTGGCGTGCTGGGTGATAATGGCGCGGATTTTGGGAGTCATGAGGGCAATAACCAGGGCAGCGAGGGCAGCGGCGGCGGCGTTAATGCCAAAAATGGCCGCCAAGGGTAGCTCCTCCCAAAACCCAGCCAACACGCCAGCGAGCTTGTTGCCCACGGAAGTGGCCAAGAACCACCCGCCCATCATGGCGGCTCCCACCCGCGCCGGTGCCAGCCTTGAAACCAAGGAAAGGCCCATGGGCGAGAGGCAAAGTTCGCCTACCGTGATGAGGACGTACGAGCTCACAAGCCACCAAGGGGAAGCTTTGGTGGTACCCCCGTTGTTTGTCAAAACCGCTGCCACCATCACCAGAGCAGAAATGGCGGTGATAAAGAGCCCCCAGGCAATTTTTGCGGGCGTGGAAGGCTCCTTCCCAAAGCGGCGCAGCCAGCCCCAAAAGCTTACGATAAGTGGGGTGAGCACGACTATGAAAAACGGGTTAATGGACTGGAAAAGCTCGGTGGAAATGAGCGTAACCTTAACCCCAGGTGCCGGTCGGTTTTCCGGCGGCACGTTGCGCCAGTAGGAGCCTTGAGCGTCGGGGTCCTTAATGGTTTCGCCAATGGTGGCGTCTTGGTCGAAGTACAGGGTTCGCAGCACCGGCGCCAAAACGCCCGCTTCCCTGCGGGTGTTTTCGTCGGCCCAGTAGGTCATGGTGGAGCCGTTTTGATGGAAGATCATCCAAAACACGATGACTACCAAGAAGATGGAAAGCAAGGCGCCAATTGGGCCTTTTTCGGCGGCGGGGGCGGTAAGGTAAAGCCGAATGTAGTAAACCACCGCTGGCACGACGCCTAAAGCAAAGGCAGTGGTGGAGGGTGAGCCAAGTTTGGGGCCCAACAGGAAGTAACCTACGGTGCCCAGCACTGCTGCAGGCAGGAAAATGTACAGGAGGATTTCCCGAAGCGCCCTGTCTTCCACCGGCCCCGCGGCACCACGGTCGGGAACGTGGGCCAGGTGTTTGCGGAAGGAAAGGAAGATGACCACCCCGATGAGCATCCCCACGCCGGCGGCGGCAAAGGCGGCGGGCCAGCCGAATCGGTTGCGCAGCAGGGCGGCCACAAAGTTGGAGGCAAAGGCGCCAATGTTAATGCCCATGTAAAAGATGTTGTAAGCCGAATCCCGCAAGGGTGAACCTTCTTCGTAAAGCTTGCCGACGATGGTGGAAATGTTGGGCTTGAAAAAGCCGTTCCCGGCCACCACCAAACCCAATCCCAAATAAAAGAGCTTGAGCCCCCCGAAGGCCACGCAAAAATACCCGGCGGCCATAAGCAAGCCACCCAAAACGATGCTTCGGCGGTAGCCCAGCACGCGATCGGCGAGAACGCCCCCGAAAAACGGCGTGAGGTACACCAGGGCCACGAAGGTACCGTAGGTTTCGGCGGCCCGCTCTCTGGGAAAAGCGAGACCCCCCATGACGGCATCCAGCATGTACAGCGAAAAGATGCCAATCATGAGGTAGTAGCCGAAGCGCTCCCACATTTCCGTAAAGAACAAGACCTTTAATCCGCTAGGATGACCTCGGAACATGTGCTCCTCCCCCTGTCATGCTGTGGGACTTTAGAAAAACCAGCGGCCGGCTGCAAGCACTGCCTAACCGAGCTCGGCAATCCAGCCGGAAAGCGGTGGGATGCGCCGGAGGATGGTTTCCTCCCTCCGAGGCCCGGTGGAGATGAGAACCACCGGCACCCCCATGAGCTCTTCCAACCGCCGAACGTAGGCTTGCGCCAAGGGGGGCAGCTTTTCGAACTCGGTGATCCCGGTGGTGTCGGTGTTCCAGCCCGGCAGCTCCTCGAAAACCGGCTGTACGGCGGCAAGCTCTTCCGCATCGTCGGGGAATTCGGTCACTTCGCAATCGCCAAGCCGGTAGGCCACAGCCACGGGGATGCGCTCCAGGCTATCCAAAACGTCCAGCTTGGTGAGGGCCACCGCCTCAATCCCGCTCCACCGTACCGCGGCCCTGGCCGCCACCGCATCGAACCAGCCGGTGCGCCGTGGCCGTCCGGTGGTGGTACCGAATTCGTTGCCCCGGCGACGGATGTGCTCGCCCAGGGCATCCTGGATTTCGGTGGGGAATGGCCCCGCACCCACCCGCGTGCAGTACGCTTTGAACACCCCAAGCACCCCGTCCAGCGCACGGGCAGGCAGACCCAAAGCCGGTGCGGCAAAGCCGGCGAGGCAGCCGGAGGAGGTGACGAAGGGGTAGGTGCCAAAGTCCAAGTCCAAAAGGGTTCCCTGCGCCCCTTCGAAAAGGATGGCCTCGCCTTTCTTCCAGGCAGCCGCCAGCAGGCTATCCACCGGCCGCAGGAAGGGCACGAGCTTTTCGGCGCTGGCCAGGGCTTGCTCCAGCTCTTCTTCTGTGGGTTGCTGGGCTTGGGGGTAGGTGGCCAGCTGGCGGGAAAGCTCGGCGGCCAAGGCGCTGGCCTTCTCCCGCAGGCGTTGGGGATCGCGGGCGAGACCGGCGCGCAAACCGGTGCGGGAGGCTCTGGTTTCGTAGGTGGGTCCGATGCCGCGCCCGGTGGTGCCGATTTTCCTGGCGCCTTTGGCTTCCTCCCGGGCCACATCGAGGGCCCGGTGGTGGGGAAGAACCAAGTGGGCCCGGGGGGAAAGGTGCAAGCGGTGCCGCACGGGGACACCCTGGGCCTCCAGGTTTTCCACTTCGGAAACCAAGCTCACCGGGTTCACCACCACCCCCGGCCCGATGTAGCACTGGCAGTTCTCATGGAGGATCCCGGAGGGGATAAGGTGCAGCGCAAAGTGGCGATCGGCAAAGCGCACGGTGTGGCCGGCGTTGTTGCCGCCGTTGAAACGAGCCACATGCCGAAACGCCGGGCAAAGCAAATCCACCACTTTGCCCTTGCCCTCGTCGCCCCACTGCCCTCCCACAACCACAACGTTGGCCATAACCACGTGCTCCTTTGGGGTGCTGGGTTCGCCTTGGCGGCTGGTCAGCCCTACCCCTTTCTAGCAGATTTTGGACGGAAGCTCAAACCGGCCTTTTCGACTAGAATGGCACCGAAGGAGGCGAATTATGGCATTGAACGGCGAAATGGAAAAAGCCCTCAACGAGCAGCTTTACGAGGAAATGGGGTCGTTTTACCTGTACCTGGCTATGGCGGCGGACTTTGCCGCCAAGCAGTTGCCGGGCATGGCCAAGTGGATGGAAGTGCAAGCCCAGGAAGAAATGGGCCATGCCATGAAGTTTTACCGCCACATCCTGGAGCGTGGGGGCAAGGTGTCGCTGAAGGCGCTGCCCCAACCGCAAGGGAGCTGGGATAGCCCCCTGGCAGCCTTTACCGCAGCTTTGGCTCACGAGCAGCACATCACCTCTCGCATTCATGCGCTGGTGGGTTTGGCCCGGCAGCTCAAGGATTACCCCACCGAAGCGTTTTTGCAGTGGTTTGTGACCGAGCAGGTGGAAGAGGAAGCGCAGCTGGAGCCCATCATCCACCGCCTCAAGCTGGTGGGTGACCATGCCCCGGCGCTCTTCATGCTGGACCGGGAGCTGGCCGCCCGGGAAGCGGAGGAGTAGGGGCGATCGGCTGGTCGCCCGATTTCGCGAGACCGGCACGCTGCAATTGCCATTGGCAAGTGGAACACAGCGACCGGCAGGTCGCCCGTTTTCCTGGGGGCGGTCGCCAGACCGCCCCTTTTTGCCGTTTCTACGGTGCGCTTACGGCGCCTCCACCACCCGAAAGCCCGCCAGGCCCTGGGGAGGTGTTTGGTCCTCAAAGCAGGTGGCACAGCCTCCCAAAAGCAAGGCTTTGTCACCCTCCCAAACCCACTCCGCAGCGTTGCCTTTGAGGTCGAAAAGCGCCATCCCCTCCGCCACCGAGGCCAGATCACCGGAGCCCACGGGTTTGAGCAGCACGGCGGGTCCTCCCGCCGGGGTAATGAGCTTGGCCAGCTCGGGGAGGTCGTCGAAGGCTGGGGGTTCCCCCAGCCACCGTTCCCAATTCACCGGCTGGCCCTGGCTCTTGTGCTGGAGCTTTTCCCATTCAGCCTTGGTGGGAAGGCGGAATTTGCGGCCGGTGAGCTGGGAGAGCTTGCGGCAGTACTCCTGGGCCTGTTCGGCGCTCACGCCCACCATGGGGAGGTTGCCTTCCGTCGGGGAAAACCGGAAACCGGGGTTGAGGGCGGCCCACTGAGCGCGGGTCACCTCAAAGGGGGCTACCTTGACGTTGCCCAAAGCGGGAACCGGCACCGTATGGGGAATGAGCTTGCCTTTGATCAAGGTGCCAAACCAACCGTTGACCTGAGGCTGGCGGGAGCGGGCCAAAAGCACGTCCAGGGGGCTTCCCTCCTTCCGCCAGGGGTTGTCCTGGGTGGGTTGGCCAAAGAGGTAGCGATCAAACCACGCCAGCTCCTCCTTGAGCTTGCGCAAACGGTGGGCAGGCTTAGCTAACGAATGGCCTTCTCCGGGGAACAGCACGAAGCGCACGGGGGCTTTGCCAATTTGCTGCAAAGCCCGGAAGTGCTGCCAGCCCTGTTCGGTGGGCACCGATGTGTCCTCGCTGCCGAAGAAGATCAGTGTTGGCGTTGTGACCTGGTGCAAGCGGAAAAGCGGGGATTTTTCAATATAGGTTTGCAGTTGCTCCCAGGGCGGACCGCCAAAGTAGGAGTTGTCGAAACGAACGCCAAAGGCGCAGTTGCCGTAGTCGGAAATCCAGTTGACGTCGCCGGCGCCCGGGGCGGCCGCCTTGAAGCGGTCGGTGGCCACCGTAAGCGCCACGGTGAGGATGGCCCCGTTGGACCAGCCCAAAACCCCTAAGCGATCAGGGTCCACCATCCCCTGGGCGATGAGGTGATCCACGCCCCTGAGGATATCGGGCACTTCCAGCTCGTAGTAATGCCCCTTGATGGACTCCACCCATTCCAGGCCGTAGTGCGAGCTGCCGTGGTAGTTGGGGAAGAGCACAAAGGCACCGCGCTGGGCGTAAAGCTGGGGGGCGTAGGCCCAGGAGGCTTCCCATTCCAGTTGGTCCACCCCCGCAGGTCCGCCGTGGATCATGACCACCAGGGGGTAGCGCTTCCCCGCCTGGTAGTTCAAGGGGTAGTAAAGGATGCCCTCCACCGTTTCGTCCCGGGCTCCCGTCCAGCGAATGACCTCGGCCCGCATGGTGGGCTTATCCGCAAGCTGAGGGTTGAGGTCCGTGAGTTGATCGGTGCGCACCAGCTTGCCGTCGCGGGTCTCCAGACGCCACCACTGGGGGGGCTGCTGCGGGGTGGAGTGCAAAACCGCCAGGTGCTGGCGGTCCTGGCCTACGGCCAAAGCCTGCACGTGCTCGGCCAAAGGCTCCTGCCGGTGAAACCCGTCCGTGGTTTCCTGCACAAAAGCCAGCAGGTTACGGGTACCGTCCGCCAGGAGCACCCAAAAGCCCTGGGGCGCCACCGCGTAAGCCCAGGGGGAGGAAAGCCCCCGCGGCCAGTCCAGGGGAACCTCGCTCACCTGCTGGGTTTCCAGGTTCAGGACGTAGAGCTTTTCAACCCCTGCCCCTTCCCACTGGGGGTCTGAGGAAAAGGTCTCGGTAAACGCCAGAAAGCGCGAATCCGGCGTGAAACGAAAAGCGGTAGGGGTGGCCCGGCGGTCCGCCAGGATGCGGTGGGTCGTCCCCGTTTGCAAATCCAAAAGGTACGCCTCGGGTTTGCGGCGGGCATCGGCCTCGAAGGACGGGCTCACGTTGATTTGGTAGGCCACCCACCGCCCGTTGCGGCTCACCGCCAGGGAGGTGATGGGCGAGGTGTTGGTAGTGAGGCGCTGCACCTTGCCGGTGGCAAGTTCCACTTGGAACAAACGAATCCGCTCCTGACGCTCCTCGTCCTCCACCACCTGTGCCTCGTCCTTAGCCTTTTCCCGTTGCCGGTCCAGGGCGTCGGGGGCGTCCTCGGCGAGGAAGAGCACCCTTTGGTTGTCGCGGAACGCGAAAGCTTTAACACCTTTAGCTTGGCGGGTCAGCGGGTACGGCTCTCCGCCTTCCACCGGCAGCAGCCAGACCTGCTGTCCTTTGGCCTCGGGCCCTTCCTTGGGCAAGGGGCGGTCGGAAAGAAAGGCCACCAGTTTGCCGTCGGGGGAAACCTGGGGCCCGCGATCGCTAACGGTTCCCCGGGTAAGCTGTCGGCGTTCCCCTCCCAGCTCCGTCAGCCAAAGGTGGTGAAGTTCGCGGTTTTCTTTGAGACTTACGGTGGTCTTTACCCAAAGCGCTCGGCCGTCGGGGAGAAACGTAAGGTCCTGGGCCCTTTCTTGGGTCACTATGTCCTCTTCCGACCACACCCCCTCATGGGCCGGCACCAGCTCTCCCCCGAGGGCAAAAAGCAAACCGAAAAGAATGAGGCGCTTCATCGAAACCTCCCCCCGTGTACCATAGCAGGGGTTGCTGCGAACCCAATGGCACGGGTCTTGCTTAACGCTGACGGATGGGAGGACGAGCCGTGAGACGCGCATGGGTTTTCTTGCTTGGGCTTTTCCCTTGGGTAGCCGGGGCGCAGGAGTCGCTACCCAAGTTCATCAGCGAGGTGACGGTGAACAACGTCACCGTGGACGTGGTGGTGAAAGACGCCCAGGGACTCCCGGTTAACGGGCTGCAAGCCAAAGACTTCCGCCTTTGGGAGGACGATCAGGAGCAAACCATCACCAACTTCCTGGCGGTGGAGGGTGGGCAGGTGAGCCAGGCCAAGGACCCCTCCCTGGTGGGGCAGCCCATGCCCCGGCTGGTGGTTTTGTTCTTTGACCTTTACCTCATGACCGAAACTGACAAACGCACGGTGGTGAACACCGTCCAGGACATGCTGGAGGGCGGTCTGCCCCCCGGGCAGGAGGTGGCCATCGTGAGCTTTGACGGCACCCTGCGGGTGCACACCGAGCCCACCGCTTCCAGCGAGCGTTTGCTGCGGGCGCTTAAGGAGGTGTTGCGGCTTTCGGCCACCGGTCTGCAGCGGCAAATTCGCCTTTCGGCCTTTGATGTGCGGGATGTGCCGGCGCGGGAAACCTGGTCCACCTACCAGTACCGGCGGGCACAGAACCAGGAGTACTGGTTTGAAATGCGGCAAATGGTTTCCCGTTTGGAAAGGGCGTTTTCCGCAGCGCTGCAACGCTACGCCAAGGTGCCCGCTCGGAAGATTGCGGTGCTTGTCTCGCCGGGTTTCCCCCGGGCGGAAAACGTCCCCATTTACCGGGATTACGACTTTTGGCAGGACACGCCCCCGGAATACCGGCACGCCGGGCTTCTGGGAAAAACCGCCCTGCAGGCCGCCGAGGCGGAGTACACCCTGTACACCCTTGACCCTTCGGGCACCCAGCTCACCACCGCCGATGCTTCCCAGCGCTCCTCGCCGCTAGAAAGCGGGGATGTGGGTAACGCCGCCTTTTGGCGGGAAGCGGACCGCAAGGACACCCTCATTCAAGCGGCGCGCCTCACCGGCGGTGAGGCCATCTTTTCCACCGATGCCGGCGCTGCCTTGGCGGACGTGGAGCGCATTACCGCCACCTATTACTCCTTGGCCTTCCAGCCACCCCACGCCGGCGATGGCAAGCGCCACACCATCCGCGTGGAGGTGGTGGGGCATCCGGAGTACCAGCTCACCTACCGCCGGGAGTACGTGGACCGGCCAATAGCTGAGCGGGACGCCGACCGCATCCGCGCTGGCCTACTGTTAGGCGAGCAAAGCAACGATTTGGGCTTGGTTTTGGTGCTGGACAAGCCCACCTCCAAGCTCCGGGTGGGGGCCAGGGGCATGCGGGTGTACCGCATGGGTGCGGAGCTCCGGATTCCTTATGCGAAGCTCACGCTGCTGCCGCGAGGAAACACCCACTGGGGGCAGGTGCAGGTGGTGATTTTGGTGGTGGATGCGGCGGGAAACCAGTCGGAGCTCGCCCATCAGCTGGTCCCGCTGGAGCTTCCCAACAATCAAGTGGAGGACGCGCGGCGGCGGGGCTACTTCGCCTACCGCTTTACCCTGGAGCTGGAAGGCGGCGAGCAGTCGCTGCGGGTGGCGGTGGAGGACACCCTGGCGAAAGCCACCTCCACGGTGATGGCGGCCCTGAAGCTCTAGCGTGCAGCAGGCTGCGGGCTTGTCGGCACCGCGGCTCTTGCGCCTCAGAGGGAAACACAAAGGCTGGGGCT
Organism: Thermoanaerobaculum aquaticum; assembly: GCF_000687145.1. Classification (NCBI taxonomy): domain Bacteria; kingdom Pseudomonadati; phylum Acidobacteriota; class Thermoanaerobaculia; order Thermoanaerobaculales; family Thermoanaerobaculaceae; genus Thermoanaerobaculum; species Thermoanaerobaculum aquaticum. Next base: position 209,827 of record NZ_JMFG01000008.1, on the reverse strand, counting down.
GTTAAACTGCAAGCGGAGGGGAAACGTGCGGACACGAGTGCAGTGGTGGTTGTTGCTCTCCCTGGCTTTGGCCTGGCCTTCCTTTGGGCAGGATGTGCCCCCGGCGCAAAAACCCCCGGAGCAGCAGGTGGGGGGCTTGCGGTTTTTCGACGTTACCGAAATCACCATCGTCAACGTGGACGTGTCGGTGCGGGACAAGAACGGGCCGGTTTTGGGCCTTACGAAGGACGATTTTCTCGTTTTCCAAGATGGCAAGCCTCAAGACATCACGAACTTTGCGGTGTATACCCGCAAGGTGGAAAGGCGGGAGCCCGCGCCAACACCCACACCTACCCCTGCGCCAACGGCTGTCCCCACGCCTACTGCAGCCCCGGAAGAAGCTCCTCCCAAACGGGAGCCGCGTTTCCTGACGCTTTACGTGGACAACGAAAACATCCACCCCATAAACCGCAACCGGGTGATCACCAGGCTGGTGGAGTTTGTCAACGAGAACCTGCACGCGCCGGACCAGGTGATGGTGGCTTCCTTTCAAAAGAGCCTTAAGATCCTTCAACCGTTCACCTCTGACCCGCAGGAGGTGGCCGACGCCTTGCGGGGGCTGCGCAAGTACACCGGTGGCCGCTCGGATATGATGTCCACGCGCAAGGACATCGAGGACTTCATCCACCAGAACGCCAACAACCCCGATACCCTGGAGCGGGCTATGGGGCGGGCCCGGGCGTTTGCCCGGGAACAGCGCAACACCTTGATTTTCTCGGTGCGGGCCCTGCAGGACATCATGACCATGATGGCGGGGCTCCCTGGCAAAAAGGCCATCATTTACGTGTCCGATGGGCTCCCCATGTCTCCCGGCTTGGAGCTCTTTTACGAAATTCAGGAAAGCTACCGGGAAACGGGAGCCGTTTCCCAGTCCCGGGAGTTCGATGCCACCGAGATGTTTCGCAGCTTGGTGAATACCGCCGCCGCGGCCAACATCACGTTGTACACCGTGGACGCGCGGGGCCTGGAGTCGGAGCTGGGAATTGAAGCGGAAAACCGCGCCCCCCGGTCAACCCTAGCGGCGTCCATTGCTCGCTCCAACTACCAGGATTCGCTGGTGTACATGGCCGAGCAAACCGGCGGCATTGCCATTGTGAACACCAACGACGTGGGACCGGGGCTGGAGAAAATTGCCACCGATTTTGAAACCTACTACTCGCTGGGGTACAGGCTGATCCCTACCGGTGAGGACCGCATTCACCGCATCGAGGTGAAGGTCAAAAACCACCCCGAGTACCAGCTTTCCTACCGCCGGACCTTCATCGAAAAATCACTGCCTACGCGTATTGCCGATCGGGTCATCACGGGGTTGGCGTTCGATTTGGACGACAACCCCCTGGACATCGAGCTGCGCACCGGGGAGCCAGCCCCGGCCTCGGATCGCTACTGGACGCTGCCGGTGGAAATCCGCGTGCCCATTCGCAAGCTGGCGCTGGTGCCTTCGGGTGACGACTTTGTGGGCTCCATGATGGTGTACTACGCGGCCCGGGACGATGAGGGCAAGCAGTCGGACCTGCAGCGGCGCCAACACGACGTCAGGATCCCCAAAGCGGAGTACGAAGCTGCCCAGGATAAGTACTTCACGGTAACGGCCTCGCTGCTTCTGGAGCCGGGCACCTACCGCATTAGCGTGGGGGTGCGCGACGTGCTCACCAACCAGGCGGGCTTTGCCGCGGTGCGAAGGGCCGTGCATCCGGAGCTTAAGTGATGGGGCTTACTTCGGTATTCGCGGTTTGGGGCTAGGCTAGCACTATGACTTCGCTTCTCTTAGTTTTGGCGCTGGCCGCACCGCCTCCCACCCCAGGTCCCCTGCAGCGAGTGGGCGAGGCTTTAGATAGCGCCGCCTCCAAAGTCGGCCAAACCCTGGAAGAGGCGCTTCTGGAGGCCAAAGTGAAGGTGGCGCTCCTGGAGCACCTCAAGAAGGAAGCCTTGAAGGTGGAGGTGGAGGCTTCCGGCACTACCGTGACGTTAGAAGGGGTGGTTTCCAGCCGCGGGTACCAGTCCTTAGCGGAAGAGGTGGCGCGGTCGGTCTCGGGTGTGACCAAAGTCGAAAACCGCGTTCGGGTAGCTGAAGCTCCTGGCGGAGGCCCGGTAAGCCGGGCAGCCCGCATGGTGGAGCAGGAAACCGCCGATGCGCTTCTGGAAGCCAAGATCAAAGCTAAGCTGTTGGAGGTCATGGGGGTTGCCGCCTTCCAGGTGGAAGTGGAAGCCGCCGAGGGGGTGGTGAGCCTCTCGGGAACCGTGAAGGAAAAGGAGCAAAAAACCTTGGCCGAAAAAACCGCCAAAGCTGTCCCCGGCGCGGTGGAGGTCCATAACCTCTTGCGTGTGGCTAACTAGCCCGGGAAGCTCTTTCCATGGGGCTCCTGGGCTCGGCCTTAGACGACGCAGGCTCTTTCCCTCCACCGCCTCTCAGGCCCAAACTTTAGGGCTGTTATTGCCGCGAGCCAGCTCCTGACGCCCAAGTCAAAACGCATTCTTCTCAAAAGGCCGCAAACTTGCTCGCTACCAGCGCGGAGGGTGGCAGCCCAGAGGTACTGCGCAGTGCGCCAGTTTTCTCGAGTCCGGAAGGTAAAAAATCCGTACCCGTGTTTGGGTCCAGCCGGCGATGGGAAGTTGGGTTTTTGCGACGGCACTGGCATAATGCGGCAACGGGAGGTTTCTATGGATATCAGCCTGGAGCCTGATTTTTTGCGGGTTACGGAAATGGCGGCCATTGCTGCGGCCCGCACCATGGGTCGGGGGGATCGCAAGCACTCGGACAAGGTGGCGGTGGAGGCCATGCGCAAAGAGCTCGACAACTTGACCATCAACGGCACGGTGGTCATCGGCGAAGGCGAGAGGGACAAGGCTCCCATGCTGTACACCGGTGAAAAGGTCGGGCGGGACAAGGAAGGCAAGCTGGGCATGCCGGAAATTGACATTGCCGTGGACCCTCTGGAGGGCACCAACCTCTGCGCCACCGGAGCCGCCAACGCCATTTCGGTGTTGGCGGCTGCCTCCAAGGGTGGCCTTTTGTACGCTCCCGACATTTACATGCAAAAGATCGTAGTGGGGCCCACGGCCCGCGGCTGCATTGACATTGACGCGCCGGTGAAGGACAACCTGCAGCGCATTGCCAAGGCGTACGACCGGGATGTGGAGGACCTGGTGGTGGTGGTGCTGGACCGCCCCCGGCATGAAAAGCTCATCGCCGACATCCGGGCGGCCGGTGCCCGCATCAAGCTCATCGGTGATGGCGATCTTTCCGCGGGTCTTGCCGCCGCGATTCGCGGTACCGGCGTGCACGTGGTGATGGGGATTGGCGGCGCCCCGGAGGGGGTCTTGACCGCTGCAGCGCTGCGCTGTCTCAACGGGGAAATGCAAGGGCGGCTGGTGGTTTTGGAGGACTGGCACCGGCGCCGGCTGGAGGAGGTTGGCATCAGCGATGTGGACCACGTGTACACCGAAAAGGAGCTGGCCTCCGGTGATGACGTGGTGTTTGTGGCCTCGGGCGTCACCAAAGGCGATCTCCTGGAGGGCGTGCGCTTTTTCGGTGGGGGCGTGCGGGTTTCTTCGGTGCTGATGTCACTGGCCTCCAAGACCATCCGCTTTGTGGACACCGTGTACATGGAGGAAGACGGGCATTTGGAGGTGCTGCGCTAGTGCTGGCCGCAACCCTGCTGGCCACGGCTTTTGCCGGGGTTATCCCGGTTCCTGATTCCGTCAAGCGCTTTCCCGATGCCTCCTATTGGCCCGGGGTGGGGGCCCAGCGGGATGGGAACATGCTGGCGGCCATCAGGAAGGAAGCGGGGGAAGAGCTGCTCACCCGCGGGCCGGGACCCAGTCAGATCTTGGCGCGCTTTGAAAAGGGCGCGCTGACCCCGGACCAGCGGGTTTCTGTTCTGCTTTCCGCCTGTTACTACCACGATCCGCAACTGCTGCCCCTGTACCTCTGGGCTTTTGAAAAGGGCAACGTCAAGGACAAGCTGGCTGCGGTGGTGGGGTTTTACCAGCTCATCGGGCTTTTGCCCCCAGCGCCTTCGGCGGTCCCCGCCACGGGCCCTCACTGGCAGCAGCTTGCCGCTCGCACCAAAGAGCTCATGGCGGCTACCCGGGAGCAACCGCTGGTAGCCCTGTGGGTGAACTCTTACCTGGAAGCTTCCGGGCTTCCCCACCGTTCGGGGTTCACGTTCAAAGCCAAACCCGAGGAGTGTCTGGAGGCCGTTGCGCGCCTGGCCCAGCCGGAGGACCTCTCGTACCTGGTGGCGCTTTGGCCCCTGACCACCCGCTTTGAACACCGCTCCAAGTTGGTGAGGGTGTTTGAGGCCATCACGCTGTCTCAGGTGGTGCCGGTGGTGCAAGGGGAACGGGCCCCCACCGGCCCTTGGATCATGGAAACCGCCATCAACTCCGTAGACGCTTTTGTTTCCAACCTCTGCCGCACTCCCGACGGCTGGGGGCTTTTCCTCCACAACGCCGCTTCCTTGGCCAATGGGGATCTCCGCACGGGCCTTTTGAAGGTTTTGCGCCAAAGCTACGCGCCGGTGTGGCCGCTGGCGGCGGCACAGCTGCAGGGCTACGGCGCTCCCGCGGCCATCTTCAACCGCACCTGGCCTGATCACCCGGACAACAAGGCCGCCCGGGAGCGGGTGCTGGAGGTTTTTCGGGATAAGCGCCGCTAGGCTACAATCGGCCGGCAAGGGAGGAAACCATGGACCGTCCGTTGGCACATTTGCAACCTTCGTTGGTGTGGCAGCACTTTGAGGAAATCCTTAAGATTCCTCGGCCTTCCAAACACGAGGAAAGGATCCGCGAACACGTCAAGCGTTGGGCCCAGTCGAAGGGCTTTGCAGTGCGGGAGGATGCTGCCGGCAACCTGGTGGTGAAGGTGCCGGCTACTCCCGGGCATGAAAGCGCTCCTACCGTGGTTCTCCAGGGTCACCTGGACATGGTGGCGGAGAAAAACTCCGATGTGACCTTTGACTTCTTTAAGGATGCCATCCAACCGCGGATTGTGGGCGATTACGTGTACGCCACCGGCACCACCCTGGGTGCGGACAACGGCATTGGGGTAGCGGCAGCCATGGCCATTGCCGAGGACCCCGAGGCAGTGCACGGGCCGCTGGAGCTTTTGTTCACGGTGGACGAGGAAACCGGTCTCACCGGCGCCGCCAAGCTCGATCCCGGCCTGGTTACCGGTAAAACGCTGTTAAACCTGGACACCGAAGAAGACGGGGCCTTTTACATTGGTTGCGCCGGCGGTGCCGATGCCCATTCGGTTTTCACCGTACAGTGGGAGCCCGTACCGGCCGGGCACGTGGCGTTGGGGGTGCGGGTGCGCGGCCTCAAGGGTGGCCATTCCGGTGTGGACATTCACGAAAACCGCGGTAACGCCCTGAAGTTCCTGGCAAGGGTTGTGGCCGCGGCCCGCAAGGCCAGCGCTGAGCTTCGTATTGCCGCCGTTTCCGGTGGTAGCAAGCACAACGCCATCCCCCGCGAAGCCGATGCGGTCATCACGCTTCCTGCTGCCGATGCCGCGAAAGCGCGCCAGGCCATGGAGGAAGCGGCAGCCGTTCTGAAAGAGGAGTACGGCGAAATTGATCCCGGGCAACGGGTGGAAATTGGGGAAGCCGCGGCTAGCCAGGTCTTCTCTGCTGGCGACAGCAACCGCATCCTGGACGCGCTCTTGGCCTGCCCCCATGGGGTGTTGGCCATGAGCCGGGCGGTGCCGGGCCTGGTGGAAACCTCCAACAACCTGGCGGTGGTCACCACCGAGGGGTCCCAGGTGAAGGTGGTGACCTCCAGCAGGTCCTCGGTGATGCCTTCGTTGCGGGCCACCCTCCAGCAGGTGGAGGCGGTCTTCAAGCTGGCAGGCGCCGCGGTAGAGGTGCACGACGGCTACCCCGGGTGGAAACCCAACCCCAACTCCCCGGTGCTCCAGTTGGCCAGGGAGGTGTTCCAGCGGGAGTTTGGCCGGGAGCCGGAAGTGAAGGCCATCCATGCGGGCTTGGAGTGCGGGCTCATTGGTGAGAAGTTCCCCGGAATGGACATGCTCTCGCTGGGACCGCAAATCGAATCCCCGCACTCCCCCGACGAGCGCGTGAAGATCCCCACGGTGGCCAACTTCTACCGCTTGCTCAAGGCCATCCTGGCGGCCATGGCCTAAAGCCCACCGGTTGGGGAGGGACCCATGGAAAAAGGTGCAGCCATTGTCACCGGCGGAGGTACGGGTTTGGGCTTGGCTATCAGCCGGGAGCTGGGAAGGCGGGGCTATCCGGTGGTTATTGCCAGCCGCAAGCAGGAGCATCTGGACGCCGCTGCCCGCACACTCACCGGCGAAGGCATCCAGGTTCTCACTGCGGTTTGCGATGTGCGGGACCGGGAGCAAGTGAAAGCGGCGGTAGATGCTGCTGAAAACCGCTTTGGCCGCGTTGCGCTTTTGGTCAACAACGCCGCTGGCAACTTTGTGGTGAAAGCCGAGGAGCTTTCCCCCAAGGGCTGGGAAGCGGTGCGGGGCATCGTTTTGGACGGCACCTGGCATTTCTCCCAGGAGGTGGGCAAGCGCTGGATTGCTCAGGGGCAGCCTGGTTCCATCCTCAACATCATTGCCACCTACGCCTGGACCGGCGCGGCAGGAGTGGTGCACTCCGTTTCCGCCAAAGCCGGAGTGCTCGCCATGACCCGCAGTTTGGCCATGGAGTGGGGAAAATTCGGCATTCGCGTCAACGCCCTGGCTCCCGGCATCATGGTCACCGAGGACGCGGCCAAAAACCTGGGCTATGCCGACCCGGCGGTGCAAGCGCTGCTGGCCAAAAAGGTGCCCTTGCGTCGCCTTGCCAGCACCGAGGAGGTGGCGTTTCTCGCCTGCGATTTGGTGACCGACCGGCACCCCTACGTCACCGGCGACTGCTGGACCGTTGACGGCGGTTTGTGGCTGGAAGGCTTCCCCAACCTCCGCCGTTTCGTGGACGGTGAGCTAGGAGAGTAACCCGGCTCCGCAAGTGGGGCCGCCGCTCCTGCGGCGGCTTCTTACGCTTCCTGCAAAACCCGCGACGGAGCGCGGGTCCCACATTTTTTTGTGGGGCCGGCGCCCCTGCGCCGGCGAAATACGACAAAGCGTAAGTGTGAGACTACGTTTTGAACTTCGCCAGCATGCGGGGGAGCGTCACCAAGGCCGCTACTTGCGCAATGAGGGTGAAAACTACCAAGGGCCAGATACCTTGCGCGTATAGCGCGCTTAGAGCCAGGCTTCCCAGAAACCAGGCGGCGCCGTAAACCCCGTGGAACACGCCAAAGGCGGTCCCCCGGCGCCCGGAAGGCACGGCGTGAGCAATGGCAGCCTTGAATGTGGTTTCCTGGAGCCCCATAGCTGCTCCCCACAAGCCCACCCCTACAACCGCGGCCCAGGGCTTAAAGGAAAACGCCAAAAGCGCCACAGGAGCGGCCAGCACCGGGGCTAAGCCCAAGCCGCGCAAACCCACGCGGTCAAAAAGCCAGCCCGCCGGGAGCGCCAAAACCCCATCCACCAGCATGGCCAAGGCGAAAAGCAGGGGAATGACCGGGGTTTCCAGCACTTTGTGGGTTTCCAGGTGATAAGCGATGAGCTGAAAGTGGGCAAAACCCGCCACGTGCAAGGCCACGAACAGCAAAAGCCAGCGGAAGCCCGAAGGGAGGGAGTGCGGTCCATCCCCGGTTTGTGCGGGGATGGCAACATCCGTAGGGGCCTGGTTCCACAGGAGGCGGGAAGCAAAAAGGGTGGCCAGCGCCGCCAGGGCTGGGGCAGCCAGCAGCAAAAACGCCGCGGGAAAGCCCCAACCTTTGGCCAACACCGCAGCTACCGCTAAGGGTCCGGCCACCGCCCCAATTTGGTCCAAAAGCTCATGAAGGCCAAAGCCTTTGCCGTGGCCCATGACCGCGGTGGCGCGGGAAAGCAGGGCGTCGCGGGCTGGCGTGCGGATGGCCTTGCCAAACCGTTCCGCCACCAGCAAAGCCACGGCCCACTCCCAGCGGTGGGTGAAGGCCAAAAGCGGGACCGCAGCGAGGTTTATGGAATAGCCCAAAAACGTGAAGGTCCAGTAGCTGCGGGTGCGATCCGCCAGCCAACCGCTGGCCAGGCGCAAAGCGTAGCCCACGAACTCCCCAAAGCCGGAAGCAAAGCCCACCGCTAAGGCAGAAGCTCCCAGGACCGCCAAATAGGGTCCCGTGATGCCCCGGGCCCCTTCGTAAGTGAGGTCGGCGAAGAGGCTCACCAACCCCATGAGGCTCACAAAGCCAAGGGCCAGGCGGGCTTTCATTTTCGTTCCGACGAGGCCGTGTTGTTGGCCGCTTTTTCAAGGGCTTTCTTGAGAAAGGCTTCGGTTTTCCTCTTTCCCGAGTACCCCTGTTGCCGCGCTAATTCCTGGTCGTTGCTGTCGGCCACCACCAGCGTAGGGAAACCCCTCACCCCGTAACGGCCGAAAAGCTCAGCGACAGCCTTTTCGCTCCGGCGTTCATCGGCCACCTTCACCGGCAGGAAGTGTTCGTTAATAAAGGCCGCGGTCTTCTCGTCGGCAAATACCTCTTTGGCCTGCTGTCGGCAGGGAGTGCACCACCTGGCGGTAAAGTCGTAAAGCAAGGGCTTGGATGGGTTTGCAGGTACCTGATCGGGGGTTAGCCACTGGACTTTTTCGGGAATTTCCGGGCCCTTTTCCGCTTCCAAGGGCACTGACGACTCGGGGAAAACCACCCGCAAGACCAGAAGCACAGCGGCCAGTCCCAAAAGGAACCAAGGGGTTTGCGACTGTTTCGGGTTAGTCGCGACCATAGCCCAGCTCCCGACGGTTGAAGTACCAAAACGCTGCGCCTAGCACCAGGGCGACGTTGCTGGCATAGCGAAGCAACGCTCGCCAATCCGAATCGGAAAATGCCCAATCGAAAATTCTGACTTCATTCAAAACTTGCTTGGCGAGGAAAAACCCGGCCTCCTGCAACCACCCAAGCTCCAAGAGCTTCCCCAGTCCCGCCGGTAGCATAGGAAAGATGATAAGAAGTAAAAGCAAGCCCAAATCGGAATACCCCGGAGCCGTAGTGGAAAGTGCCAAAATTAGCACGATCCACCAAGTACCCAGGAGTAAAAGCGAAAAAAGCCGCGCAGAGCTCGTGGCCACTTCTAGCGACCCGCCCAATAACGCTACCGCACCGATGGTTGCAAACCAGCTAGCAAAGACCACTAGGAAAAACGCTAGCCACGTGCCGGAAAGCCGAGAAAACAGGTAGCACGAGCGGCTCAAAGGCCGCGCTAAAAGTAGATGCAGGCTGCCGTTTTCCATTTCTCTGCCCACCACACCGGCAGCCAAGGCCCAACTCAAAATGGGAACAAAAAAGGGAAGCTGCTCGGGGGTGAGATCGTCCTTTTCAAAAATGCTCGTCACCAGGGGCAAAACGAAGGTGCCCAGGGCCACGAAAAGCGGAACGGGCCGAAAAAGCCTTTGGCGGAAGGTGTGCAAAACCAGGGGCCAGTTCATGCTTCCTCCACGAAGAGCTTTTCCAGTTGCGCCGGCGCCGGTTGCAGGGCTAAAACCGGCACGCCGGCGGAAACCAAAGCGGGGGCCAGTGCGGGGATCTGGCTTTTGAGCAGCCGCACCGTCACTTCCCCGTCGCGCCCGGGGAAGACCTCCACCCCCAGCTTTTGCAGGGCCTCCAAAGCTGCGGGCAAGGCTTGCGGGTCGGTTTTGATGAGGTAGCGGGTGTGCTCCGGCTCGCGCAGGGCCTCCACCCGCTCTAGCTTGCCGGCTTTGATAAACGCCACCCGGTCGCAAACCCGCTCCACCTCGGCCAGCTGGTGGGAGTTCAACACCACCGTGGCACCCCGGGCCTTGGCTTGCAGGATGACCTCCCGCACCAGCATGACCCCCTGGGGGTCCATCCCCGAGGCAGGTTCGTCCAGGAACAGGATGGCCGGCTCGCCCAAAAGGGCCTGGGCCATACCCACCCGCTGGCGCATGCCCCGGGAGTAGGTGCGCAGCCGGCGTTTCAAATCGCTTTCCCCAAGCCCAAAGCGCTGGGCAAGCTCAAAGACGCGGTCTTTTGCTTGCGGCTCGGGCAACCCCAAAAGCCTGGCGTGGAGCAGCAAAAAGGCCTCGCCGGTGAGCTCCGGGGCGTACCCCACCCGCTCGGGGAGGTAGCCGGTTTGCCGGCGCACCGCTAAAGCGTCGGGAGGGAGGCCAGCCACCGTGATGTGCCCCTCATCCGGCTTCAAAAAGCCCAAAAGACATGAAAGCAACGTGGTTTTGCCGGCGCCGTTGGGGCCAATGAGGCCAAAAACCTCGCCCTGCTGCACCTCAAAGCTCACGCTCGAAAGCGCCTGCACCGGGCGCCGGCGGCCAAACCGCTTGCTTACCGCTTCCACCCGGACGAGGGGATGGTCTGGGTTGGCGCTCATGGCTTTCGCTTCTCCTTGTTTGCTTTTTTGAACTCCCGCAATCCATCCAGCAGCACCTGGTAAATGAGCTGCTGCATCCCGGGGCCATAGCCCGAGGTGCGTACCAGTGGCACGCCCTGCACGTCGGTGATCACCAGCGTTGGGAAGGAGTTGATCCCGTAAAGCTGCTTCAGCTTGTCCACGAGCTCCGGGTTGTGGCCGTCTTCCCGCCGCCGATCCCAGACCCTGACCGTCACAAACTTCTCGCTGATGAACTTGGCCAGGTGCTTGTCGCGGAAGACCTCTTTGTCGAGCAGCTGGCAGGGCCGGCACCAGCTGGCGGTGAAGTCAAAGAGGATCGGTTTTTGCTGGGGCGGCAGAGCCTTCAGCTCCTCCGGCGTGAGCCAGCGGATGAGCTCCGCATCTTCCGAAGCCGCCGAGGCCGGGGCAGGAACGCCGGCTGTGACGGCCAGAAATACCGCAAAAAAAGCAAAACAGGCGGCCATGAGGTCTTTTTCGCTGGTTGCCATTGAGGGCCTCCAACGGCTTGACATTTTACCCGGCAAAAGGGCAAGGGCTAAACCGCGGCCGGTGCCTGGGGAACGCCGGTAAACCGCTTGTTTGGCAAGCTGAAAAGCTCGTGCGCCAGGGTGTTGTCAGCGCGGTTGCCGGAAATAAGCATGGTGAGCTCGTCGGGGGTGATGGGCGGGTTTGTCAGGATCGCCGCGGCAAGGCGCACCCCAAAGCGAGCAAGCCCCAGCGGAACCCGCAGGAAAATCCGTTTCTTGCCCAGGGACCTGGCCACCCGCCGGAGGACCTCCAGGTAGCTCAAAACCTCCGGGCCCCCCAGCTCGATGATCTGGTGCACCGCTTCGGGCTTTTCCAGGCTTTCCACGAACGCCTGGACAACCTCCTCTACGGCCACGGGCTGAAGCGGGTAGGAGCCATCCCCAAACACGGGAACGATGGGGAAGCGACCCACCACCTGCGCCAGGGTGGTGGTGAACCCATCGCCGGGGCCAAAGATCACCGAGGGCCGGAAGATGGTCCACGCAAGGCTTGATGCCCGCACCAGCTCTTCCGCCTCTGCTTTGGTGCGGTGGTAGGGCGTGAGGCCATCGAGCTTTGCTCCCGCTGCCGACATGTGAAGGTAGCGTTGGATGCCCAAATTACGGCACACTTCCAACACCCGGGCGGTGGCCTCCACGTGCGCCCGACGGAACGTCACGCCCGATTTGGGGTTTTCTCGGATGATCCCCACCAGGTGGATAGCGGCGGTACAGCCCTCCGCCCACCGTTCCCAGCCGGGAGAAGAAACATCGGCGGCCACGCGCACGAGGCCTTCCTGGGGTGGGGCTTGTGGAAGCCTGCGGGCAAGGGCCACCACCTGATACCCCCGGGCTAGCAGCTCCTTCACCACCGCTTTCCCCACAAAGCCCGTAGCGCCCGTAACTAAAACCTTTTGGGCTGCCGGTGCCGGGGCAAAAAGCTCCGGTTCCGGTTGCTTTTTGCGGGTGCGGCGGGGCTTCTCACCGGTCGGCATGGTCGTCACCGCCGTGGATGGTAGCATGCGGTATGCGGCGAGCGTTGCTTGCAGACTTGCATTTGGGGCAGGTGGCGGGCGACTACCAAAGGTTTGCCGCGCTTTTAGTGGAACTGCCGCACCGAAAGGTGGGAGAGCTGGTGCTTGCCGGCGATGTGTTCCGCACGCTGGTGGGCCTGCCGCGTTTTTGGTCGCCTTCCGTCCGCGAGGCCCTGGGGCTTTTCGCCCAGCTGCGCCAACGTGGGGTGCGGGTGGTTTGGGTGGAGGGCAACCGCGACTTCTTCTTGCACACCGAAGCCATGGACCCCTATCGCGATCGGTTTGTGCCGTCCTACGGGTTTGCCGCCGGGGGGCGCCGTTTTTTGGTCGAACACGGCGACCTCATCAACCGCCAGGACCGCCAGTACCGCCTCTGGCGGACGATTTCGAAAAGCCACCTGGCTTTTTGGGGCGCCCGCCTGATCCCCAAGGTGGTGGCCCAGAGCATCGTCACCAGAACCGAGCAAGCCCTAGCCAAAACCAACTTCAGCTACCGCCGCGTGTTGCCGGAGCAAGACCTGGTGCGGGAAGCGAGGCAGCATTTTGCTTGCGGGGTGGATGTGGTGTTCTGGGGGCATTTCCACCGCTTTTGGTCCTTTGCGGAAGGGGAAAAACAAGCCTACGTGCTACCGGCCTGGCAGGAGGAGGGCACTGTGGTTTATATTGAGGACGATGGCTCCTTTTCCTGGGCAGGCGGTGGTGGCCAATTTGTTGACAACGGCAAACCTTTTTGCTACCAAGGGCAAGAAATGGCGAGGTGAGTATGGGCAGAAAGATCCTTTTAGCTGATGACAGCGTCACCATCCAAAAAGTGGTGGAGCTCACTTTTGCCGAGACCGACTTTGAGGTGGTTGCTGTGGGCTCGGGCACCGAGCTGTTGGAAAGGCTTCCCCAGGAGCGCCCGGACCTGGTGCTCTGCGATGTGGTGATGCCCGACATTTCCGGCTATGAGATTTGCCAAAAGCTCAAGAGCGACCCGGCAACCCTGCACATTCCGGTAGTGCTGCTCACCGGCACCTTCGAGCCCTTTGACCGCGACCGGGCCCTGGCGGCGGGTTGCGATGCCATCGTCACCAAGCCCTTCGAAGCCCGGGCCCTCATTGCCACCGTGGAGGAGCTCACCGCCCGTGCCGCCCAGGCCCCGGCGCCCCCTTCCGAAGAGGAAATCATGGGGGTGGGTGTGCCCGAGGGCGTGCCGGCTCTGGATTTCACCACCACCGGTTTCGACCGCATGGTGCCTCCTCCCGAGAAACCGCCGGAAATCCCGGAGCACGGTTTGGAGCTCACCGCTTCCAGCATGCAAAGCGCCGTCACCCCGCCGCCTCCGCCGCCCCCCGAGCTGGCCACGCCGCCGGCTGGAGCCTTCGCGCCCACACCGACACCGGCGAGCATGGCTCCGGAAGCTCCCTGGGAGGAGCCGGCGCAAACCTTAGCGGAAACACCCATTGCTCCTGTGCCACCAGCGGAAGCCGAAGCTCCGCCCTTTGGTTTTCACGAAGAACCCCCCGTTGCACCCGCGGCCGCAAGCTTTACACCGGCCACCCCGCCGGAAGAGGAAGTGGAAACCGTGCCCCCTGGGGGTTTCCCCGCGCCGGTCGGTGCAGCGGAAGCTGCTTCCGCCGTAGCCGAAGCGGATTTCGACGGGCTGGTGCAAAGGGTGGTGGCGGAGGTGCTCAAGCAGCTTCCCGCCGGCACGGCACCGGCGGTGGGTGAGCTTTCCGAGGCCGATGTGGAGCGGGTGGCGCGCAAGGTCCTGGAGCTGGCCACCCCCATCCTGGAACGGGTGGCCTGGGAGGTCATCCCCGATATGGCGGAAATGCTGGTGCGCCAGCGGATCGCCGAGCTGGAAGCAGCCGCCGAGGAAAGCTAACCTACCGCACCGCCCGGGGCCAGGGGAGCACGTAACCGGGGGCCCGGTCCTCGGCGGCGGTGAGGCTCAAAGCTTGGGCTTCTGCCCACCGCTCGGCTTTGGCGGAAATTCTGCCGGCAATGCGGTCCAGCTCCCTATGGGCTAAAGCCACAATGTCCTTGCGCAAGCCCTGGTCAGCGATTTCGTCGGTAAAGGCCCTTCGTCCCGCCACCAGCTCCGCCACGTAAGCCTCAATTTGCTCCTCGCTGTAGAACCGGGCTGGATCCCAGGCCGAGAGGTCAACGCCCTCGCAGCGCACCACGTACTCGGTGCCCAGCCGACCCGGGGCGTGTTCGGCGTTTCCCCGCAGGTGCGCCCGCTGGAGGGCTGCCATGAGGTCAATGGGCACCCTTTCCGCCTTGCGCACCAGCTTTTTCTTGCCCGTTGCTTGATCCACCTCAATGATTTCCCCCATGCCGCCGGTGTTGTACTGGAAAAAGTGCACCTTACCGGGGTAACGGTGGACCAGGTCCATGACGATGTCGTAAAAGACGTTCACCTTACGGCCCTGGGCACCGATAATGAAGTCGTCCATGCCCACGATGCGTACCGACTCGCCGGCCTTTTCCGGCACGGTGGCAAAGGAGTGGGTGGATTCCCCCCACAGGTAAGCCAAAACCCCTTGTTCGGGGGTTAGCCGCTGGGCAAAGGGCATGATGGTGTTGCGGCGGGTAATGAAGGCAAAAACGATGCCGTCCAGCTCTTCAATGGGCGGGGTGTTGATGGACTCATAGCAAATGGAAATCCACTTTTTACCCCGCTTGACTTTGAGCTGGTGGCGGTTAATCACCGCCCGCCCGTTTTCTCCCAGGCGCTCGTCCAGGAAATCCAGCTCGCCCTTGTGGTTGACCATCACGTTTTCCAAAAGCGCCGTGGGGTGGGTGAGCGCCGAGTACATGGCCTCCTGAAAGCGGGGATCCACATCGGTTTTCACGTAGTAGTTTTGCTCGGTGCCGTAAGAGGAGCCGTCGCGGCGGAGGAAAACGATGTCATCCTGAGCCACCCAGGTGCCCTCTCCCTGCTCAGGATCAAGCCCAAGCTGGTGACAGGACCAGGTGGATTTCCCCGTGGCGGTGAGACCAAACATGAACACCGCAAAGGTCTTGAGCTTGCCGGAAGCGGCATCCCGCACCCGCACGATTTTGGTTCCCGCGTGGAGCCCCAGCATGCCCATTTGATCGGCGCGGAACATGGCCTGGCGCAAAAATCCCTTTTTGCACTCGCCGGTGTAATCGCTACCCAAAGCGATGTTGATGTCGTACTCGGGGAGCACCAGGATTTGCATGCGCAGCTGGTGCTCCATGGGGATGTCCACCATGAAAAACTCGGGGCCCGGGCGGTTTTTCTTGACGTCGCCCATGGTGGTGGCCCACTCGTAGGCAATGCGGTAGTTTTTGGGATCGGCGGTGCACACGTAAAGGTTGCAAATGGGGTTGAACTCCGGGTTGTCGCCCATTTGCCGCCGCACGTGGACAAAGGGCATGGTGTGCAGGAGCTGCACCACCTTGTGCAGTTGCTCCGGTGCCTTTTCCACAATGGAAAGCTGCTGGGCTGAAGGTTTGGGCAAAACGATGGCCGGCCCCGAGCCCAGGTACACGGTCTTGGCCGCCATGCGCGAAGAAATGGCCGACCACCAGAGTGGGGAGCCCTGGGCGGTGCGAAAGGCGGTCCGCCACGCCTTTCGCCGCAAAGTGCCCATGCCGATGTGCTCGATGTTCTTGCCGGTAACGGCGTGGCGGAAGTTTTCGGCAAACTGCCGGTACACCAGAGGATCGTACGGTGAGGCCATCCCGCTCTCCTTTGCGGCTTTCGCCGCAGGGCTAGCTTACGACCGACCCCCCGAAAAGCACAAGCGCTTCGCCACCTCCGACGGTAAGAAGAGGGCGACTTAGCTGCATCTGTGGGGCCGGCGCTACGTTATTGTCAAACTCGCAGCGAAACCCACACGCTCGTGGCACACCAACGCTTGCAGAAGGAACGATTCCTCGGCAAAGTATAGGGCATGAAACGGCTTTGGATTGCTTTGCTGCTTGGGATGGCCTGGGTCAGCGCCGGCTGGTCGGTGGTGGTAAACCCCCAGCGGGAAACCGTGGTGCAACCGGACGGGAGCGTGCTGGAGCTGGTGCCGGTGGGGGACGAGTTCAACTTCTGGTGGGAGCTGCCCTCTGGGGAAACGGTAATCCAGGATGAAGAGGGCTTTTTCTGCCTGGCGATGCTGGATGCCAGCGGGCGCCTGCAGCCCGGTCCCCGGCTGCGCGACGCCGGCCGAATTGCTGCGCAAGGACTTGTCCCCAAGCATCTGCGACCCACCGTTCGCGGCTGGGGTGGGGGGGAATTTCTGCCGCCTTTGCCGTTTTCGCGGCCGGCGGGGATCCGAAAGCTTTCGGTCCCCGGCCAGCAGCCGGTTCTGGTGATCCTGGTTTCCTTTACCGACCGGCAACCGGTGGGCTCCCAGGCCAGCGATTTTGCCCAGCTTTTCTTTACCGGAAGTGGCTCGGCCGCTTCTTACTTTACCCAGGCCAGCCTAGGCAAGCTTTCCTTAGCGCCTGCACCGGAAAGCCACGGTATTGCCGGGGATGGCGTTGTGGGTTGGCTTTCTCTGCCCATGCCCCACCCTAACCGAGGGATCACCGGCAGCAAAGACCCCACGATCACCGAGCAACAGAAGAAAGAGGCCAGCCACAACATGCGGCTGGCCGTGAAGGCCGCCATTGAAGCTGCCGATCCCTACGTGGACTTCCGTCGTTTTGACACCGACGGCAACGGCGGTCTTTCCCGGGCCGAGCTTTCGCTGGTGGTCATTACTGCCGGTTACGAGTCCTCCTACGGCGGGTACAAACCCACCTACAGCCCGGCCAACTGGGGGCACCGTTGGTCTTTAGGCAACTTTAACGACGGCATTGGCGTGGTGCCGGCTCCGGTGGTGGATGGGGTGCAGGTGGCGGATTACGCCTTTGACGGCGGCTACGCTTCCTTTGGGGAGTGGATGCAATCCACCACCAGCAACGGTCACCGCAGCACCATTGGAGTGATGGTCCACGAGCTGGGTCACGACATCCTGGGCCTGCCCGATCTTTACGACACCGATGGCTCTTCGGCGGGCGTTGGGGGTCTTTGCTTGATGGGCTCGGGCTCCTGGGGGTGTGAGCCGCCCTGCTACGGTGGAGAGCTGCCGGTGTTGCTTTCCGCCTGGGCACGAACGATCACGGAAATTACGCGCCCTCGGGATGGGCTGGGGGCGGAGGTGGTTCGCCTTTTGCCGGCGGTGACGGCCGGGGATGTGGTGCGTCTGGGCACCGGTTTGGGGAACGAGTACTTCCTTCTCGAGCAACGACGGGCTCAGGGTTTCGATCGTGGGCTTTTGCGCTGGGACGGAGCCTTTGAGAGCCGCCCTGGCCTTGCCCTCTGGCACGTGGACGAAAGCCAATCTTCCAACGCCGACGAAAACCGGCGGCTGGTGGACCTGGAAGAAGCTAACGGCACCGAGCCTTTGAACAGCAAAGACAGCAACTTCACCTTTGACATGCTGTTCCGGCCCGGAAGCTTTTCCCGCTTTGCCGACGACAGCACGCCTTCCTCCCGGCGCCAAACCGACGGCGCCACCACCGGCGTCGCAGTGGAGGCTGTGGCTTGGGAAGACAACGCCCTTGCCACCTCCATCACCGCCCCCAACCCTGCAGGCGTGGCCCACGACCAATGCCAGGGTGCGGTGGCGGTAGCGCTTTCTCCCGGCGAAACCTACCAGTGGCGCGGCTGGCTGGCCCAGGCTACGGGCGACGACGTGGAGGCGTCCTGTGCGCCTTTTTCCAAAACCGCTTTCTGGCAAATCACCCCGCGGCGGACCGGCAAGCTTAACGTCCGCGCCGAGGGGTTCGACACCGTGGTCCAGTTGTTTGGTGGTAGCTGTGGGAACCTTCACCCTTTGGCCTGCAACGACGATGTGGATCAGACCGGTGCTTCCGAGCTCCGGGGAGTTCCCCTGCGGCGGGGGGAGCCGTACCTGCTGGCCGTAGGGCGGTACGGCAGCGGCCGGCCGGTGGGTGGGGAGCTTGCGCTCACGGTGAGCCTTGCACCGGTGGATCCCCTTGTGGTGGAAATCCTTGAGACCCGGGGCTGTCCCTTCATGGCCCTTAAGGTTTCCGTGAAAACCCCGGAGGGGATTTTGGGCTTCAAACTGGAGCCTGAAAACTTCCGCGTTTATTTTGGCGACCAGGAATCGGCCATCATGCAGTTTGCCATGGAGGATCCGCAGACGTACTGGCTGTTTGTTTGGGCTCCCCCCGAAGGCCGCGTGCGGGTGGAGGTGGACACCTCGGACCGCACCGGACAAGCGGAAACTGGCTTCGTTTGCCAGCGCACCCCCCGCCGGGTTCTTAAGCCGGCAAGGCGATAGTTGCCGGAGCATGCCAGCTCGTTGACGTAGGGTTCCACGAGCGGCATGATGGGGCGGATGTTGGGAAGGCTCAGCCGTCATCCCCGAGAGGGAGTTCTCTTTCCGCTTTTGGATGGGTTGCTCTTGGTGGCGGCGGCGGTGTTGGCGCACTACGTGCGCTTTAACCCGGTTGACCGGGCGGCCCACTTTGCCCGCCTTTCGGAACACCCCGGCCTGGCGGCGGCTGGAGTCTTGGGGATTTGGTTGGTGGCCACTGCCGCCGAGCTGTACCAGAAGGCCCACCTTTTGCCGGGTGAGCGCTTGCTGCGGGTGTCCTTTGCCGCTTTGGCTTGGGGTGTGCTGCTGGCTTTAGCTACCTACCTGGTTCCCACCTGGAAGTTTGGGCGCGGTTTGCTTTTGGGGACAACCACCGGCTGGGCTCTGGGGGCCTTGGGGGTGCGCGCCGCTTGGGACCGCTGGCTCCGGGGGCGGCAAAAACCGCGGGTTTTGGTGGTTGGGGGCGAGGAGGAGCTTGCCCCGCTTTTAGCCCTGGCCCACCACCCGGCATGCCCCTGGGAGCTTGCACCGGTGGCTCCGGAGCGACTTCAGGAGGCGCTGGTGCAGGGGGAAACGGCGCTGGTGGCGGTGGCCAACCCCGGGCGCATGGCGGAGCAACTGGTGACCCTGCATTTCTCGGGGGTTCCGGTGGTTCCCGCGGCGGAGCTCTGGGCGTTTGTGGAGGGGCGCCTGCCGGTGAGCTTTTTGCCGCCTGAAGCTTTTTTGCACCAGCGGGAGTTTGGCGGCATCCACTGGGAGGTGTTCAACCGCACCACCCGCGTCGTGGACGTGGTGGTTTCCCTCTTCTTGCTTGTCCTGACGTTACCGCTTTTGGCCTTGTCGGCGTTAGCGGTGTGGCTGTGGGACGGAAGACCGGTTTTTTACCGGCAAGTGCGGTTGGGACAGTTTGGACGGCCTTTTGTGCTGTGGAAGCTGCGCACCATGAAGCCTGATGCCGAGGTCAACGGCCCGGAGTTTGCCGGCGAGGAGGACCCCAGGGTAACCAGGGTTGGCCGTATTTTGAGGCGTTTTCGGCTGGATGAGCTGCCGCAGCTTTTTAACGTGCTGGTGGGGGACATGTCGCTGGTGGGTCCCCGCCCGGAAAGGCCGGAGTTTGTGCGGGAGCTGGCCGAGCAAATCCCGTACTACACGTTTCGCCTGGCAGTCCCCCCTGGGCTCACCGGCTGGGCGCAGGTGAACATGCCTTACGCGAGGACGCTGGAAGAGCACCGGCGGAAGCTGGAGTTTGACCTTTACTTCATCCGTGAGCGGTCCTTTTCCCTTTACCTTTTGATCCTCCTGCGCACGGTGAGTGCGGCGGTCTTTGGGGTGCGGGGGTAATGGCCCGCGTGGGTGTGGTGATCGTGCACTACGGCGATGCCGAGCCCACCTGGCGTTGCCTCCGCTCGGTGTGGGAAGACCCCTCGCCGGTGGATCGGCGGGTGGTGGTGGTGGACAACAGCCGCAATTTGCCAGCCCTGGACGGCGCCGATGTGCTTCCGTTTTCTGACAACCCCGGTTTTGGCGAGGGGGTCAACCGTGGGGCGCGCTTCCTTGGCGGGGATTCGGGGCAGGTGCTGGTGGCTTTAAACCACGATGTGGAGTTGCTCCCGGGGTTCTTGGAAGCTGCGGTGCGCAACCTGGAGCGCCCAAAGGTGGGTGCGGTAGGAGGCCCTCTTTTCTTTCCCGACGGGAGATCCCTGTGGTCGGCGGGTGGAGCGGTGCTCTGGCCGCTGGGGGTGGTCATGCAGTACCGCTCCTTGGCCCGGGCCTGGCGTTCCCGGCCGGTGGGTTTTTTGCCGGGGGCGGCTTTGGCCTTTCGCTGGGAGGCTTTTTCCCGGGTGGGTGGCTTTGACCCTCGCTACTTCATGTACCACGAAGACCTGGATTTGTGTCTGCGGCTGCGGCGAGCGGGCTGGAAGCTGTGGTACTCGCCGGCGGTGGCGGCGGTGCACCACCTGGGCAGCGCCACCGGCTCCCACGTGTTTTCGCCTTTTTACCTTGAGCACATGACCAAAACCCGCCTGCGACCGTTCCGTCCTTTCGCCTTTCGCCTGTGGCTGGCTTTGGTCCACTCGCTGTACGTGGCCTTTCGATCGCTGGGGTTCTCCCTGCGTGGTCAAAGGGAGCAAGCCCGGGCGCTATGGCGGGGGCATTGGGCGGCCTTGGTAAGCCTTCCCCAAGGGCCGCTACCGGTTAGCTGACAGCGACGAGAGCAAACGCTCAAACTCTTCTGCGACCTGCCCAAGCTCGTGCCGGCCCTTCACCCACTGGTGGGCGGTGACCGCTTGTGCTTGCGCTCTTGCGGGGTCGTCCAAAAGCCCGGCAACAGCTTCGTACCAGCCGGCGGGGTCCTGGGCTTGAGCCAGGGACCCCGGCGGAATGCCGTCCAGCCCCTGGGCGGCATGGGGCGTGGTGACAACGGGCAATCCCCAGGCCATGGCCTCCAGCACCTTGATGGGGGTTCCCGAACCGGCAAACAACGGTGCCACCGCCACGGTAGCTTGCTGCCGGAGGGGGGTAAGGTTTTCGGGTTCGGGGACGACCTCCACCCCCATCCGTGCCAGCGCGCGGATGCGGCGGCTGGGGCGGGTCCCCGCCACCACCCACCGCAGGTGGGGGTCCTTTTGACGGAGGCGGGGCCACACGTAACGGGCGAACCAGAGGATCCCCTGCACCGTGGGGAAGTACCCCAGATTGCCGGTGGTAAGCAAGGTGGGCGCTTTTGCTGTTCTTGGCAGCGGCTCCTCAGGAACGGGAATGCCAAAGGGGACCACGCGAAGCTTGGGCTCAAGCGTTTCTTGGCCGCCGAGGATGGCTGCGCGGTCCCTTTCAGCCACCACCGTGCCGGCATCCGCCAGGGCCAGCACCCGCCGGTCCCACACTGAAAGACGCCAGGCCTCCCACCACCAAAGCGGAGCAAGCCACGGTTCAAAACGGGCCCGCATGCGCATGTTGAGGGCAAGGGAGTCCACGAAATCCACGACGGTGGGGGCCCCTTCGAGGTGCGGGAGCAGCCAGGCCATCCTGGAAAGCATGAGCACCACCACCTGCGGCCGAAACACCGCCAGGCTTTCGCGAAGCCCCCGGAGCAAGCCTGGTTCTCGATGCAAACCAACCTGCAGCGGTTCCCAGGGGTGGGTGAGGATCCCCGTCACCGGACGCCAAGGGCGGGTGGTCACGTACCGCTGCTCCACGGGGAGCGGCGCGGGGGTGGGGTGAAAACCCGGAGGAACCAAAGAGACCACCAGCACCTGGTGGCGGGGGGCCAAACGGGACAAAAAGCCCGAAAGCCGAGCTTGCTCCCCTCGACGGGGAGGCCAAAAGGGGCGGGGGGTCACAAACAGCAGCCGCACCGGCACATCCTATCCCAAGGGAACCTTTAGTCTGCTTCACTAAAGGAATGTGCACAAACCGCCTTTGGGGGCTTGACGGGTTGAGGCGCAAGGCTTATGCTATTAGCAGTCTCGGGTCCGGAGTGCTAATCGGCTCCGGACGCCCAAGGAAGCACCACAGGAAAGGAGGAAGACGTTATGACGATTCGACCGCTTAACGATCGGGTTCTCCTGCGGCGCATCGAGCCGGAGGAGGTGGTGAAGGGTGGCATCATCATCCCCGACACGGCCAAGGAAAAGCCCCAGGAAGCTGAGGTCATTGCTGTGGGTCCTGGCCGCTTGGACGACAGCGGCAAGCGGGTGCCCATCGAGGTGAAGAAGGGCGATCGGGTGCTCATCGGCAAGTACTCCGGCACCGACATCAAGATCGGTGATGAGGAGTACGTCATCGTGCGCGAGGACGAAATCCTCGGCGTGATTGAAAAGTAAGGGAGGTGGTGACTATGGCGAAGCAAATCGTCTATTCCGAGGAGGCCAGGCAGGCCGTTCTCCGTGGCGTTAACAAGCTGGCGGATGCAGTGAAGGTGACCCTTGGCCCCAAGGGCCGCAACGTGGTCATTGAAAAGAAGTTCGGTTCGCCGGTGATTACCAAAGACGGCGTCACCGTGGCCAAGGAAATCGAGCTCAAGGACAAGCTCGAGAACCTGGGCGCGCAAATGGTGCGGGAGGTGGCGTCCAAGACCTCCGATGTGGCCGGTGACGGGACCACCACCGCCACGGTGTTGGCCCAGGCCATTTACCGCGAGGGCGTGAAGAACGTTACCGCCGGCGCCAACCCCATGGACCTGAAGCGCGGCATTGATTTGGCGGTGAAGAAGGCGGTGGAGGCCATCACCAAGCTGGCCAAGCCGGTGGAGGGCAAGGCCATTGCCCACGTGGGCACCATTTCCGCCAACAACGACGAGGAGATCGGCAACATCATTGCCGAAGCCATGGACAAGGTGGGCAAGGACGGTGTGATCACCGTGGAAGAGGCCAAGGGCCTGGAGACCACCTTGGAAGTGGTGGAGGGCATGCAGTTTGACCGCGGCTACCTTTCCCCCTACTTCGTCACCGACGCCGAGCGCATGGAGTGCGTGTACGAAAACGCCAAGGTCCTGCTTTACGAGAAGAAGATCTCCTCGATGAAGGACCTTTTGCCCATCCTGGAGCAGGTGGCCAAGCAGGGCAAGCCCTTGTTGATCGTGGCCGAGGACGTGGAAGGTGAAGCGCTGGCCACTCTGGTGGTGAACAAACTCCGGGGCACCCTGCAGGTGGTGGCGGTGAAGGCCCCCGGCTTTGGCGATCGCCGCAAGGCCATGCTCGAGGACATTGCCATCCTCACCGGTGGCAAGCTCATTTCCGAGGATCTCGGCATCAAGCTTGAGAACGTCAAGTGGGAAGACCTGGGCACCGCCCGCAAGGTCACGGTGACCAAGGACGACACCACCATCGTGGTGGACGACGATGATCCCAAGAAGCGGGAAGCCATTGCCGGCCGTGTGAAGCAAATCCGCAAGCAAATCGAGGAAACCACCTCGGATTACGACCGCGAGAAGCTCCAGGAGCGGCTGGCCAAGCTGGTGGGTGGTGTGGCGCAAATTAAGGTCGGCGCTGCCACCGAAACCGAAATGAAGGAAAAGAAGGCCCGGGTGGAGGACGCCCTCCACGCCACCAAGGCCGCGGTGGAAGAGGGCATCGTTCCCGGCGGCGGTGTGGCGTTGCTGCGGGCCATGGACGAGGTGGAGAAGCTCTTGGAGCAGCACAACGGTGACGTGAGGACCGGAATCCAAATCGTGCTTCGGGCCCTGGAGGAACCCACCCGCCAGATCATCTACAACGCCGGCATTGACGAAGCCGCGGTGTTGGTGCGGGAAATCCGCCAGAAGGGTGGCAACTACGGCTTCAACGCTCAAACCATGAAGATCGAGGACCTGGTGGAAAGCGGCGTCATTGACCCGGCCAAGGTCACCAAGAACGCCCTCATCAACGCTGCTTCCATCGCTGGCCTCATGCTCACCACCGAGGCGCTGGTTTCTGAAATCCCCGAGGAGGAGAAGAAGCCGGCAGCCGGCGGTGGCGGCATGGACATGTACTGATCTCCTTCTCGCAAAGGACAAAGCGCGGGGCTTCGTGCCCCGCGTTTTTTTATGCTTTGCTGGGCTTCCGCCCTAAGGCATAATAAAAAAACGAGCGGAGGGCAACATGCTGGAGGCTGCGAGCTTGAAGATGGGGTCAGTCATCCGGCGGGAAGGGGAGCTATTCCGGGTTCTGGAGGTGGCCCATCACGGCGGGAGCGGTCAGTTTGCCGGCTTTATTGCACTCAAGCTCAAGTCCCTGCGTACGGGCCACATCAAGGAAATTCGCCTGGCCAGCGACGAAAAAGTGGAAGACGTCGAGCTTACCCGCCGGGATTTGGAATACCTTTACGAGGACGAGGAAAGCTTCGTGTTCATGGACAGCGAAACCTACGAGCAGTACAACCTGCCCAAGGACGTGCTGGGGAAAAAGAGCGTGTTTTTGACCCCTAACGCCCGCCTGCCGGTGGAGTTCTGGGAGGAGCAACCGGTGAACGTGATCTTTCCGGAGGTGGTGGAGCTGAAAGTGGCCTCGGCGCCACCAGGGCTACGGGATATGGAAACCTCCACCTACAAAACCGCGGTTCTGGAAAACGGCATGGAGGTCTTGGTGCCTCAGTTCATTGAAACCGGCGACACGGTGCGCATTGAAACCGAAACCGGCAAGTACCTGGAGCGGGTGCGGCAAAAGAAGTGAAAGAACCAGGGCAACGTCACCGGGGTGGACGGCGCCCAGCGAACGGTGGTGCGGTTTTTGGCTCTTTTCGGGCAGGAGGGAATTGTGGAGGGTATCTTTTTAGGCAAAGGGGAAACGGCGGTTTTTCTTCCTTTTTCCCGGGCCAACCGGCATGGGCTCATTGCCGGGGCCACGGGAACAGGCAAGACCATTACCTTGCAGCTTTTGGCGGAAGGGTTTTCCCGTGCGGGTGTTCCGGTGGTGGTTACCGATGTGAAGGGTGATTTAGCTGGAATGGCTTTCCCCGGGGCCGACAAAGCACCCTTCCTCAAGCGAGCCCAGGAGCTGGGGCTTACCTCCTACGGTCCCCAGGCGTTTCCCGTGATCTTCTGGGACGCCCTGGGGGAACAGGGCCACCCCCTTCGAGCAACGGTTTCCGACGTGGGGCCGCTGCTTTTGTCCCGGCTTTTGGAGCTTTCCGAAGCCCAAGAAGGGGCGCTCAACGTGGCTTTCCGGTGGGCGGATGAGCAGGGCTTGCTGCTGTTGGTTTTCAAGGACCTGCAAGCGCTCCTTCAGCACCTGACCACCCACAGGGACGCCGTGGCCGGCATGAGCGTACCCAGCACCAGCCTGGGGGCCATCCAAAGGCGCTTGGTGGTGCTGCAGCAGCAGGGGGTGGAGCGCTTTTTGGGCGAGCCCATGCTGGACGTTCACGATCTCATGCTCACCGCCCCCGACGGTCGCGGCGCCGTGAACATCCTCTCCTGCGACAGGCTCTTCCAGTACCCCCGCCTTTACGCCACGGTGCTCCTGTGGCTTTTGGCTGAGCTTTACGAAAACCTCCCCGAGGTAGGCGATGTGCCCAAGCCCAAGCAGGTGCTTTTCTTTGATGAAGCCCACGTGATTTTTGAGGATGCCCCCCGGGTGCTTTTGGAAAAGATCGAGCAGGTGGTGCGCCTGGTGCGCTCCAAGGGCGTGGGCGTTTACTTCGTGACCCAAAACCCGCTGGACGTTCCGGACAGCATTAGCGCTCAGCTGGGCCACCGGGTGCAGCACGCCCTGCGGGCCTTTACCCCGCGGGAGCAAAAGGCCGTGAAAACAGCCGCGGAAACCTTCCGCCCCAACCCCAGGCTGGATACAGCAGCGGTGATTACCCAGCTGGGCATTGGCGAAGCTCTGGTTTCGGTGCTGCAGGAGGATGGCACCCCAAGCCCCGTGGAGCGGGTGAAGATCGCGCCACCGGTGTCCCGGGTGGGGGCGATTTCCCCGGAGGAGCGGGCCAAGGTGCGGGCGGCCAGCCCCCTGGCCGGCAAGTACGAGGCAAGCCTTGACCGGGAAAGCGCCTACGAGGTGCTCACCAAACCCCAGGAAACGCCGGTTTGGGGGGGATGGAGCTGGGGTGGGGGTCCACCGCGGCCCAGCCAGCCTTCCAGGCGGGGGGATACCCTGGCCGAGGCGCTCCTGAAAAGCGCGGCCCGCTCGGTGGGTTCCAGCCTGGGCCGGCAAATCGTGCGGGGCATCCTGGGCTCCCTCCTCCGCGGGAGGTGAGGCGTTTGCGCGCTTTACTTTGCCAGGCAGCCGGCTTAGAACGATTTTTTGCGGCGGCAAGAGAATTCGCAATGCTGTTCCCGTTGAACTTCCAGGTTTCAGACGGTAACGCGGCCCTGCGCTGTAACCCCTCACCCGTTGCCTGGGCCCTCTCGGAAGAGCTCAAATTTCAGCATCCAAGCGCTGTGGGCACCTGCGGTCCACACGGGTTTGCGAGCGGCAGCTGGCCAGCGCAGAAGCGCGAAGCGCTGCAACTTTTAGGGCGGGGGGTTGCAAAATAGAAGGGGGGTGAACGATGAGGAGAGCGTTTAACGTGATCATTGAGCGTGACCCCGAAGGTTACTACGTAGCCAGTGTGCCGGAGCTCCGCGGCTGCCACACTCAAGCGAGGTCGCTGGACACCTTAATGAAACGGGTCCGTGAAGCCATCGAGCTGTGTTTGGAAGTGGAAGGGCAAGCACCGATACCTCAAGAGTTCGTTGGTGTCCAGCGGATCTGGGTTGAAGTGTGACAAAGCTTCCACGCCTCAAAGGGCAAGAGCTCATTGCTGCGCTACGGAAAGCTGGTTTTGAGGTGCTCCGCGTGAAAGGGAGCCACCATTTCTTGCAACATCCCGACGGTCGCCGCACGGTCGTTCCCGTACACCGTGGCGAGACCATTGGCCCAGGGTTAATGGGGAAGATCCTGTCCGATTGCGAGATAACGCCGGAAGAGCTTTTAAAGCTTTTGTGACGGTAGTTTTTTTCCCCGGAGGTGGTGAAACCCGCGTGCGTTTTTCCCAGGGTGCCGGCTTTTTGCAGCCGTGTCGTGGTGGCTGGCCGAGGTGCCCCCAAATGCCAAGAGGTGAGGGTGGCGAAGGCTAAGGAAACCACCGGAAAAGCGCGTTGGTAAAGGCGCACCAAAAGGATCGCCTTAAACCAGCCAGTTGTAGGAGAGCTTGAGGAACAGCGTGCGGCCCATGGTCACGTTGGCCGTGTGTTCATCGCCCCGCAGGTTGCTGGAGTAGCCCACAAACACCAGGCTCTGGGGGTTGAGCTTGTAGGCGAAGAGCACCTGGGTGTTGGTGCGGATGCTGCGGCGGTTGGGAGGATCCTGGTAAAGCTCGGGGTGGTAGGTCACCTGCGTGCGCTGGAGGATCAAGCGGAGGTAGCTTCTCACGTTGAAGTGGTACCAGCTGCGGAGCTCGGCCACCAGCGCCCGGTAAAGCTCGCCCCTGGCCACTTCCAACCGCTCGCCCACAAAGTCACCCTGCAGGTAAAGGTGGCGCCCCCAGTTCCAGGTAAATCCGGGACTTACGCGGGTGATCCTGGCCAGCTGGGAGTTGCTGTAGTCCACGGCATCGCCAAGCTCCAGCCCCAGCGAAGAGGTAAGGCTTCCTGAAAAGCGCACGTTGCTGAAAACCCGCAAACGCTTTCCGCTGAACTGCTGGCCGTTCCAGGCTTCGGTAAAGCGCGTGGCCCGCAGGAAAACCGTGGATTGCAGGGGGCCCGAGTAGCGCACCATAACCGCGGCGTTGCGGTGAAGTAGCTGACCGTGCTGGTCTTCCCAGAAGTTGACCTCGGTGCCAAAGGCCAAGCGGGTGTACCAGCACCCCTCTTCACCCCACAGGATGCGCTGGGCGCCCACCTCACCGCCGCGCATCCCCACCTGCGGGAGGAAGCCCAAATCGGCGCGGAAACCCTCCCCCACGTTGCGGAGGAACACCCAGCCTTCCCAGTTACGGCTCGAATGGCCTGCGGCCAGCTGCCAGGCGCTTTCCTCCAGCTCCTTCTCCTGGAGGGAGGGCTCAATATCGGCCAGGGCCGGATAACGGGTTTGCGATCGCAGAACCTGAAACTGCAGGCTGTCGGCATCAGAGAAACGCAGCATGCCATCCACCCCCAGCACGCGGTTGTAGTAGCCGGCAGCTTGTCGGTTTGAGACGATGGCACCCAGCACTGAGGACTGCCCGAGATCGTAGCGGTAGCGGAAAACCGCCGCATCGGAGGGGCGTTCCAACGTGGTTTGCGAGGACTCCTGCACCCCGGGCAGCAGCAGGTTGGTGATTTCGTCGCGAACGACCAGAACTCCCAAGGTGCTTCGCCCTTCTTTGCCGGTGAGCTTCAGTCCCCATTGCGGGTCGGCCAAGCTCCTGGTGTACACCACGGGCAGGGGGGTAGAAAAGTTGTCGGCTCCCTCCAGGAAAAACGGGCGCTTTTCCGGGTAAAACAGGGCAAAGGTGCGGTTGATCGAAAGCTGCGCGGCGTCAGCTTCCACCTGCGAAAAATCGGGGTTTAAGGTGGCAGCCAGGGAGAGGTTGGGGGTT
The DNA here is from genome assembly GCF_000687145.1 of Thermoanaerobaculum aquaticum. Taxonomy (NCBI): domain Bacteria; kingdom Pseudomonadati; phylum Acidobacteriota; class Thermoanaerobaculia; order Thermoanaerobaculales; family Thermoanaerobaculaceae; genus Thermoanaerobaculum; species Thermoanaerobaculum aquaticum. The sequence continues at coordinate 181,509 of NZ_JMFG01000008.1, read as the reverse complement.
ATCCCCCAAAGCAGGGAAAGCCCGCCGTCTCCACGACGGGATGGCTGGCTCATGGTGGGCTGATCCAGCTCCTTGCGGGTTTGCGATTGGGCGGCGGCAAAGGTGGGGTTCACCTCCAGGCTGCGCCCGGGGCGGGCCGAGGCGAAGCCCTGGATTTCCGGGAGCTGACACAGGGTGCAGGAGTTGTTACGGTCCAGGCGAGCCGAAAACAACATACGGCGAACCGAGCGCGGGTAGGCGCGCAGCGCGCCAAAGCCCCACTTTTTTGCGCCGTTGCCAGCGGGAAAGCGCAACGCGGAAAAGGGGATTTCAATTTCCACCTGGTAGCCGGAAGCGGTGATGCGCCCGGCGGCGTTCCAGGTGAAGTCGAAGCTGTAGTTTTCCTCGTCACCGGCGGTTTCGCTGCGCACCCCGTCCGCTTGCACCCCCAGGGGGTTGACGGCAAAGGTGTACGCCCGCCGTTTGTCGGCAAAGGTGTCCAACATGAAGCCCACAAAGTCGTCGCGGAAAAGCCGATCGCGATCGGAGTAGTGGGCGCGGATTTCGCTGGGGTTAGGGTCGAAGGCTTCAAAACCCACCAAAAGCGCGTGCGGCGTGCTCACTACGTAACAGGTGGTGCGCACCGGTGCCGGCGTGTTGTCGCCCGGTTCTACTTCGTAGGGGAGCTCCAGGACCAAAGCCTTCTGCCAGGAGGGCTCGTCCATGATCCCATCGATGCGAAACTCAGCGTTCACCTCGGGAACCTCAAGGGTCTGGGCGTGGGTAGCAAGAGTTAGGGCCAAAGGCAAAAAAACGAGCGTGATGGTCTTCGTGCGCATCCTCATTCCCTCTCGGCCGGCAATACCCCGGCAGCACATTAAACGTGAAAACGCCGGGCAAGTTCCAGGTGTAAATCTTGCGGCGATCAAACGCTCGCGGTTTTATGGCCTTAAGCGGTTAAAGTGTGTTCGGAAAAAACCTGGGCGGTGAACACCGAAAGCTCGGCGCTGCGCCAGGCCTCGGGGGGAAGCCCCGCCTTTTGCGCCAGGCGCGACAGAAACGTCTCCAAATCCCAGCCGGTTTCATCCGCCACCTGCGGGAGAAAAACCGCACTGTGCCCGGCTTTTTTCAGGATCACCCCGTGCTCACCCAAGCGGATGGCTTCGGCATTGGGCACCGCCTGCGGTGGGGAAAGCACGGAAATTTCCACCTCCAGGGACTCAAGCTCGGCAAGGCGCACCGCCGGGAAGCGAGGATCGTAAAGCACCTGCACCGCCGCGTGAATGACCGTGTCCACCAAGCTGCCGGCCGGCTGCAACAGCCCAATGCAACCCCGCAGCTTTTTTTCTGGCAGCGTGTGGAGAGTTACAAAGGCTCCTTGGGGGGCGAGCATGGTGGGCGTGAGCGGGTGGGTGGCAAACCACAGCGCCAGCTGCTCGCCGCGGGTGAGGTGGGTTTCCATGGTGGCCCGGGCCAGGGCCAGGAGCGCCTTTTGCTCGTCGGGGGTGAGGGGAGCAGGTTTCGGCGCGTCGTCTTCCCGCCACGCTGTCCACTGCCCGGAAAAACCTGCGGCCACGTAGGTCACCACCTGGTGCCAATCGCCGCTCACCTCGCCGGAGGTGGAAAGGTGGAGCAGCTTGCCCTCTCCGCTAAAGGCGTGCTGCAAGAGCTGCAGCAAGACGGCAATGGGCTTGGCACCACAGACGCTGTCGTCGCTCACCTCCACCTGATGCCAGAACCCCCGCACGTCCAAGGCAATGGCCCGGCCGGCGGTGCGCTCCGCCCGGGTTTTCAGGTGCAGGTCCAGGTCTTCGTTTTCGGGAAAAACCACGTAACCGTAGGCCCGGCCGTGGTGGGTGAAGTCCGAGGAAACCACCACTGCGGTGTCCGCCGTCAAAAGCGGCGAAAGCGCCTGGGCGATTTCCTCGGTTTGCTGCAGGCTTGTCTGGTTGCCAATGAGCACCGGGACAATGGCCGCTTCCCGGGCCCTTTTCTGGATAAACGGCAGCTCCACCTCCAGGCAGTGCTCGGGATCATGGGCCTGCGGTGGGCCGGCAAAAAGCGGGTTTTCGCGCAAAAGGGCCAGGGCCGCCTGGTCCAGGGGAAGCTCGCCCAACGGCGTGGCAAAGGCGGCAAGGTGGGGGCTGGGCAGCGCCCCCCCGGAAAAGGAGCGGAAATGGGAAGGCCCTAGGAGAATCACCCGAGAAACCTCAGGGCTCAAACGGGCGAAGGCGTAGCCAGCCGTTCGCCCGGAAAACATGTACCCGGCGTGTGGGGCAATGACCGCCTGACAGGAGCTGCCGTTGCTGCCTTCCTGCAGGTAGCGCTCCACGTCCTGGCTGAGCTGCAAGGGCGAAGAGGGGTAGAAGCTGCCAGCTACCGCCGGGGGGCGCACGCCTCTCATGGTTGCCTCCTTCTGCCCAAACAAATAAACCCTGAGCCTGCCTTTGGCAACAGCACGTCGGTGCCCCAAACGAGCAAGGACCACAAAAGCGCCGGAAAAACCGGCTCAAGACCCAGCGGGTAAACCCCACCTTCCCGGGCCAAAATCCAGCCGCTAGCCAAAAGCGCCGAGCCCGTAACGGCCAGAAGACACGCTTTGGGGGAAAACCAAAAGCGCTTGGGGAAGTGGGCCAGCACTAAGGGCAACAGCAAGCTCGAGGTGACGATGCTGCCCACGTCGTGCCAGATGAGCACCACGCTGCCCAGGACTAAGGCCAACACCGCTGCTGCCAGGCCCAGTCCGGCCAGGCTAACGGCAATGAAGGGGCGTTCCCGGGCCTTCCAGCGGGACGGCAAGAGGTCGTGCCCCACGGTGGCGGCGGCCAGAAACAGGTACGAATGGGCGGTAGAGGAGACCGTAGCAAAAAGGCCCACGGCAAAAACCGCGTTAAGCCAGGGGGGAAGCAAAAGGTTGCCCAAGGCCGGGTAAGCCAGGCCGGGGTCTTGCAGGTTTGGCACCAGCACTCGCGCGGCCAGGCCGGAAAAGGTGGTGAGAAAGTCGAAAAGCACCCAAAAGGCCACGGAAATAAGCACGCCGTTGCGAGCCACCTTGGGAGTGGTGGCGGCGTAGCAACGCTGGTAGAAGGTGGGCTCAACGAGCGTCTGCAGGGCAATCACGTACCAAACGGCAATGGCCTGCAGGGGAAGCCCTCCGCTTAAGGTTTTGTGCGTTTCCGGGAGCATCGCCCAGAGCCCACTGAAACCGCCGAGCTCCCTCAAGGCCACCGGCAGGAGGATGAGAAAAGCCAGGTACATGAGGGCAAACTGAAAGAGGTTGGCGCGCACCACCGTGCGGAAACCGCCTAAAACCACGGAAGCCACGGTGAGGGCGGTAGTTACCGCCACCCCCCAGGGGCGGGATACGCCCAGGTAAACCTCCACCAGCTGCCCGAGCATCAGCACGTAAGCCGCCGGGGTGGCCATGAGCAGCACCAGCACCGCGCCAACTTTGGCGGCCACCGGCCCGTAGGCCGCCCGCAGTTGCTCGGGAATGGAAAGCACCGCCGAAGAGCGGGCGCGGGAAGCCAAACCAAAGGCGAAGAGCACAGCCGCCAGGTAGTAAGGCACCCCGAAAACCACCCAGTTGGCCAGGCCAAAGCGGTAGGAAAACTCCCCAACCCCCAGCACGCCGCCGTACCAGGTGGCCACCAGCGTGGCCACGAATGGCACCAGCGTGAGCTGCCGCCCGGCCAGGAGGTAGTCCAAAAGCCGGGTGGTGCGGGCCCGGCGGTCCAGGAAGAACAGCACCCCGGCGTAAACCGCCAAACCCACCAGCACCGGGGTGTTCATGGGCTTTCCGAAAAGCTAGGGTTTTGGGGCCAGCGCCTGGAGGATGGCAAAGAAGATTTCGGTGTTGTCGCGAACGCCGGTAAGGCGCTCGCTCCCAGGCCCCAGGGCCAAAAGCGGCACGTCCACGCCGGTGTGAACGCCGCGGTCCGGGGCGTAGCCGTGTTCCGGCACCGTGACCTCGCTCACCCCGGTGTACAGCACCCCGGTTTGCCCGTCCTTTTCGGGGTTGGCGTGGACCTTCCTGTCATCGCCAGCTTTTGCGGGAGCCACCGGCCGCGGCTGGGAGCGGAAGTCGTCAAAATGGTCGGGAGCCCCGCCAAAGTGGAGCACCAGCTTCTTTTCGGGATCGGGGTTGTCGGGGTAGCCATCACCGTTGGCATCGGCGGCCTCGGGGAAGCCCATGCGGTCGTAGGTGCCCACCTGGTCCCGGGTGCCCATGCGGGACGGGTCGGTTACCCCCGGGAGCACCAAGCCGCCGGTTTCGTGGTCGGCGGTGAGGATCACCAGGGTGTCGTTGGTGGGATCGCCATCCGAGTTGGTTTTTTCCGCAAATTCCAGGGCTACCTTCAGCGCCTGGTCGAGGTTGTACACCTCCCAGAGCATGCGTTCCGCGTCCAGCATGTGCGCTTGCTTGTCAATGAGCGCCCCTTCCACCATGAGGAAAAACCCTGCCGGGTTTTCTTTAAGCACCTGCAAAGCGGCGCGGGTCATGGCCGAAAGCGAAGGTTGATCGGGGTAGCCACCCACCACCGAAGCATCTCCCCGCTTTTGGATGTCAAAGGGCGAGTTCATGTGGCGGTCGGCAAAAAGACCCAAGAGCTTGCGGGGCCTGGCTTGCAAAGCCGTTTCCAGCTCGCTTGCCGAAAACACCTGGGAAAAGCCCTGGGCGGCGAAGAACGGCAAAAGATCGGGGCTGGAAAAGGTCTTCTTCCCTCCGCCCAAAAGCACACGGACCCCGCAGGGTTCGCTGCTTTCCAGTATCTGCCGGGCAATGCGGCTGGCTTCCCCCCGGTCCGCCACATGGGCCACAAAAGCCGCGGGGGTGGCGTCGGTCAGGTCGGCGGTGCTCACCAACCCCGAAACCATCCCCCGGGTGCGGAAGAGCAAGCAGGGGAGGGTTTCCACCGTTGGGTTGTCGCCGTCGTCCTCGGTGGTATCGGGGAAAACGCCCATCATGCCGTTGGCGGTTTTGGTGCCGGTGGCAAAGGCGTGGGCTCCGGCTGCCGAATCGGTGACGAAACCGGAAAGGGAGGCGGTCACCATGGCGCTTTGCACCGGCAGCGTGTCCATGGCCAGAAAACCGCGGCTTTTGCCGCCTTCAAAGCCGTAGAGGAAAGCCCGAGCCGCGGTGCGGTGGGCAAAGCCAAAGCCGTCACCCACAAACAGGATTACGTGGCGCACCCGGCCGCCCCCTTGGGGCCACGCTTTTGCCTCAAACTCCTGGCGGGCGCTGGCCACCACCTGCGTTTGTCCTTTTTTCCCGAGCTTTTGCAGCAGCCGGAACTCCAAAACGTGGGTACCGGGCTTTTCCACGCTTAAGGCCGGCACCACAAAGCGGTTGCCCTTTACCTCACCGGCCAGGGGTTGGCCGTCCAGCGTCACCTCCCAAAAAAGCCCGGCGGTGTTTTCCGCCTCTGCCTGGACATCAAAGCGTTGCCCCACGGCCACGGTGGTGCGGGGGGTTGGGCTGAGCACCGTGAGACCTGCAGAAAAAGCCGAAAACGACGTTACCAACCACACCAAAGCCGAAAGCAGCCGACGTCCCATCGTTCCCTCCTGACGTCATGCTAGCCGCCCGGCAAGCCCTAGGCAAACGCCTGGCGCAAAAGTTCGGCCGCCCCTGCCACCTGTTCGCTGCTACAGGCAAAGGCAAAGCGGATGAAGCCCTTACCTTGCGGGCCGAAAACCTCTCCGGGAGAGCTGCCAACGCCGAAGGCGTCAATGAGGTAGCGGGTCATGGCCCACCCGTCCCGCTGGCCCTGGTAGCCTTCCCACGCTGCATCCATGGTGGCCCAAAGGTAAAAGGCCCCTTCCGGCTTAAACGGGTGCAAAAGCCGGCAATGGGCCAGGGCCCCCCACAGCACATCCCGCCGCTTTTGGTATTCCGCCACCATGGCTGCCAGGTGGTCCTGGGGTCCGGTTACGGCAGCCACACCGGCGTGCTGGGTGGCGGAGTTCACGCCGTTGATGGTGCAGCGCAGGAGCTTGGTCATGCGCTCCAAAAGCTGGGGGTCGGTGCAGGCCACGTAGCCCAAGCGCAAGCCGCTCATGGCGTAGCTTTTGGAAAAGCTGTACAGGGAAATCACCCGCTCGTAGCCCAGGCTTCCCGGGCTTAAGTGGGTTCGGCCGTCAAAGAGGATGTCCTCGTACGCTTCGTCGGAAATGATCCAAAGCCCGTGCTGGGCTGCCAGCTCCACCATGGCTTGCAGCTCTTCCCGGGTCATCACCGTGCCGGTGGGGTTGTGGGGGGAGTTGATCACCAGGGCTTTGGTTCGCGGCGTAATTTTTTCCGCCATCGCCGCGGCCTGGTACCGGAGCTGCGGGCCGAGCGGCACCCGGACCACCTCTCCCCCCGCCAAAAGCACGTTGTCGGCGGTTTCCGTCCAGGTGGGATCGGGCATCAGCACCTCATCCCCGGGATCCAGCAGCGCCCGGTAGGCGATGTAGAGCCCGTGCATGGCGCCGTTGGTCACCAGCACCTGGTCCGGGCCGGTGAGGGGAAGGTGGTTCTTTTTCACCAGCTTTTCGAAAAGCGCCTGGCGCAGTTCGGGAATGCCGGCCCCCGGGGTGTAGTGGGTGTGCCCGTCGCGAATGGCCTTGGCCAGCGCTTCCGCCACGTGCCCGGGGATGGAAAACGAGGGGTCCCCGCTTTCCAGCCGGTACACCTTGCGCCCCTGGCGCTGCTGCGCCAAAAGCGCATCCCGAATCGTCACAATACCGCCTAACTCAATGCGATCCACCGGATGAACGCTAGCCATCACTGAGGTCCTCCGAGTCGCGTCATTATACGTCTCGGCGCTGGCTTTTTAAAAGCAGCAGGCCCTTCCCCCTCAGGCGCTCTTCTGACCGGGCAACCCAGCCTCAGTGGGGTGCATACGCCCATTGACGAACCCCAAGCAATTCGGGATGATGTGGCCTAGTTTGGAACGCAGCGGTGGGCAACAGTATGGCAAGACCGGGAAAAACACAGACCCTCAGAACAGCACAAAGCATGGCGTGTCTTCAAACCGGCCATGAATGGAGGAGAGGATGGGACTTTTAAAGAAGCTTTTCGGTCGTTCTTCGAAATCCCCAGAAGAACTCTACTCCCGCATACGGTCCATGGCCCTGAACGTCCGCATCGAGGAGCTTGGTCTGACGCCCGACCCCAAGGCCCCGGTTTATGGCGTGATTATGGAAACCGGCATGGGAGACGCGGTAGCCACTTTTCTGTGCATGGGCGATGGCACCGTCAGCCTTTATTTTTCCACCGGTGGCGGCATCATTGGGGCCGGCCAGCACGCGGATGTACGGAGTGCGTGCCTTGAAATGCTGGGAATTGTGAATGAATTTGCCGAGGACTTCTTACGGGCTTCGTATCCGGTTTCGGATTTCCCCATGCCCGAAGATGGTGAGGTGTTTTTCTATTTGCTGACGATCCACGGCGTGTACCACCAGCGCGCCAAGGAAATCGAGCTAAAAGAGCGCCGGCACCCGTTTGCTGCGTTGTTCAATAACTGCCACGTAGTGATGTCCGAGGTTCGATACGCGCACCAGAGGATGACGCGACCCAACTAATGGCCGCTGACGTTGCCCCGTGTCTCCCGGTCGCAGCATGCGTGATTTTGCTCTGTGGGAAGCTCTTGCACCGAGAACGTGAAGCCATCACCTATGTGTTTGCCGGCGACACCCACGGGCGATTGCTAAGCAGAACGCCACGTCATGAATTGGCTGAGTCCAATTCGTGGGAAGATCCTGTTTTTGATGAAGTGAGCGAACTCGTGCCCGACTTGCTGGATTGTGAACGTGGCGCCAGCGAGTGCTTCGGACGTGTGCTAGGGGTAGTTTGCGATCCCGCCCCCTCAGGGCACCTGTACGATTTCGCCGGAAAAATCTGGTGCCCGACCTGCGGTGCACCGATTGTTTATCACTCGCCCGATAATCGATTTCAGTGTGCGAAAAATGTGTCTGCCTTAAAAATTCCAGCAGGAGCGGCAATTATCCTTGGTAAAGTAGGCCCTCGGGTGCGCCATCCAGAATTCGGGCCCTATGCAGTTGGAGGCGGAACACAGATTTACGTTGCAAATTCTGAGGTTGCAGTTCCTCTTGGTCCCGTTGATCTGACCAAGTAGCGTGGAGGTGGTCTATGAAAGGCGAGATCCAAGGGCTTATTGCCAAATGCAAAGTGGCTGCTAAGCAACCCGCCGCATATGGATTCCTTCCGGACATCATTGGAGAGCTTGAAGACATCAAAAGCGAGCTTGAGAAGGATCAACCTAACCCTGAGCGCTTATTGTTATGGGCCCGGGGTTTGGGTCGGCTGGTAACGGATAGCTATGCCTTTTCCGAAAGCCCCTTGGGCACTGAATTGCTGGAATTGGCGGATGACGTCGTACGGAAATACGCCTGGCGATTTCCTCGATTTCGCTAAGAGCGAGGGAAGAAGCAATGAATCTCCCGTTGGCTGGGCACTTCAGCAATTGCGCGGCTTCGCACGGACCACCTGGGAAGCGCGAGCTCAACAGCGGAGTGTTGGGTAACGCAATAGGCTAAGGCGCTAGCACTTTTTTTGTAGTGCCAGTACGACCACAACCGTTCTGGCGTATAGCGTCCTGAAGGACGAGCTGGGCAGCGTCGTGGGGTTGGTGGAGGAAAAGGCGGGAAGCCGTCCCGAAAGGCCTCCTGTCCTCGCGCGGTACCTCTACACCCCGTACGGTGAGGCCCACGGGGAGGTGGGGCCGGAGGTGCGGGAGGTCAAATTTGAAGCAAGCCTTACGAGCCTCACCACGGAAGCGGGGACGGTCACGCAGGTGGTGGCGGATGAAGGCAAGGCGGCAAAAGGGGGCTTGCGCATCACCATGGCCTTGCCGGTGGATGCAACCACCCTGGGCGAGGGGGTGAGGGTGGAAAAGCTGGTGCCTGGGGAAGGGTGGAAGCCAGTTTCGCAAAGCGAGGTCATGGTGGCCCCCACCCGGGCGCCGCCTGACCACACGGCCGAAGACCTTCCCCCCGGGATTGACATCCTGGCCCTTGCCGGCTGGCCGCGGGGGGTGAGCTTCCGGGTGCGGCTTACCCAGGCGCTGGCTGACCTTGCTGGCCGGCCTCTTGCGGAAGAACAAAGCGTTGTCTGGAGCATTCCCGCGGATTCTTCCCAAGAGGTGGTCTTCCACCAAACCTTCCCCGTTTCGTACGACAGCATCCAAGCGGCAAGCGACACCCTGGGCGGGGCCCTCCCGGGCGGACAAACCCTGCTCTTCCACGGGCTGTGGACGGACCCGGCCACTGGGCTTGCTTATGCCCGAAACCGCTGGTACGACCCGAAAAGCGCGTCCTGGCTTTCCGAAGACCCCCTGCGTGACCTCGACTCCCCCAACCTTTACGCCTACGTCGCCTGGCAACCCCAGATGTACCGGGACCCGATGGGCCTTTGCCTGGGCCTTGATGACATACCGTGCGGGGTGTACGCCAGTGAGTTCGTTGCTCAGTTTAGCTCTCCTGAGGAGCTGTGGCGGTCGGCAAAGCGATCGGGCTCGTTTGCTCTGGCGGAGTTGAAAGGTGCGGCCCTGGCCATTCCGAGAATGGCAAAAGGCCTTTACGAAGTGGCTGCACATCCGATTGAAACCGCGACTGGGCTTTACGAATTTGGCAAGTCAGTGGTCACCGATTTCCCTGGCAGCATGCAAAGGCTTGGAAACGCGGTGGTCAACGCCGACCCCGACAAGGTGGGTGAGTTTGTTGGGGAGACGCTTTTCTTTTCGGGCCTTGGTGCTGCGGCGAAGAGCGCGGAGGGCGCTCAGGCGCTACAAAAGCTCAGGATCTTAGATAGACCCGCATTGCCCCCGGGTCGTGTGGCAGAGGCGCTGCCGCCGGGTCACGTGCCCGAGGCGCTGCCTAATCCGGTTGCCAACGCGTTCGTGGATCCTTACCAAGGCGTCCGAGATGCATCAAGGTATCTCAGGGCTCAGGGTGTTCCGCGTGCCAGGCGCCAGCAAATATTGCAATCCTTCGTGGTGGAAACCGTAAAAGTCCGACCTGCGGGTGCCCATGAGTTTGGCATCCGGTACTACGATAATCTGAAGGCCTTCGAGAAAGGTAGTTATTTGTTTGAAACTTTTCCGGCTTCGAGGGAATCTCTAGCGCTCCCGCCAGAATGGAATCGAATGATACACTTTAAGCAATGGCGTATCCGCCCCGGAACCGTGATCATCGAAGGACGCGCAGCGCCACAAGGCCGTTACCCCGGCGGCCAACTTCAGAAATTCATCTTAGATCCTGAGGACCTACTTCCATGAAGGATAGTGACCGTAGGCAACTCGCGAAGGTTGCAGAGCTTATCAGAAGGGGAATCGCTGGGATTGACCAGCTGCTTGCCGGGTGTAACCTACCTGCGCACGGGAGGATTACTGAGGAGCAATTACGTTTCATAAGGCAGGAGCTTATTGAAATGCTTTCCGACTTGGCTGCGCAAAGGTTCGCCGAAGCTGCTGAGAGCGGAATTCGTTTTGGGCGGCTGATTGTGGACTCTTGGCCGCTTGAATCGGAGTTGGGAGACCTCCTTCTTCGCGCCGAAAATCAATTCCTGGCGATTTGCCGTCGCCTCGCGAAGCAATAACACGGGACCACAAGGCGGTCTGCAAACAAGGTCCTTCGGGTTCGCTTTGTTTCGCAAAAATCCCGTGGGCGGGCGCTGCGGGCGGGCGGCGTGACGGGTTGGCTCGTGCGCTTGGTTGGCGAGGCCGTCAGGAAGGCAGCATGCCACAAGCGAAACCTTCAGCTACTACCCCGACGGCACCATCAAAACCTGGACCACCCGGGATGGGGTGGTCATCAGGTACACTTCCGACCCGGGGAATCGCATGATTGCGGCGGTACCGGCGCTGGCTGCGGGCATGGCGCTGGCCTCGTCCATGGCGCCGTTGGACGGTGGGGAGCGTCTTGCCAGGCGTTCAACCTTTCGCCTTTGCGAAGCAAGGGTGCAGGCCCATACGCCGGAGCTCATCTCCGGCATGGGGTGGTCCTTTGCGCTGGACGCCGGGCAGCGCCTTGCCGGTGCCTTTGCCGGGGCAGGCAGCCTTCGGGAAAGCGACAGCCAGGAAAGCTTTGAGCGCTTCCGTTTTGCTTACGGGGAAGGGGATGGGCTTTCCCGCATGGTGCGGGAAGGTGCTGGGGAAGCGGTGGGCTTTGAGGTGGGTGTGGGAGGGCGGATCGCCTCCCGTGGAGGTGTGGCGTACCTCTACGACCGTTCCGGCAGGAGGGTGGAGGACGAGCGGTTTTCCTACGTGTGGGACTGGCGGGGGAGGCTCGTGCAGGTGGACATCAAGCCGGGCTCGGGGGTGAGGGACGCTTCGGGCAGGCTCCTGGAAGGCCACCGCATCCTTTACGAGCACGATGCCTTGGGCAGGCTCCTGCACCGCATTCACCTGGGGCCCCTTCCGCAAGGCGAACGCGATGAGGCCAAGCGTCCCTTTGTGGCCAAAACGCGCTTTTTCTGGGAGGGCAACCGCTTGCTTGCCGAAGAAGGGTTGAACTTCCAAGGCGGGCTTTTATGGCGGAAAAGCTACCTTTCCGGGCCTCAACGTTTGGATGATGTGGTGCAAATCAAGGTGGAGACCTTTGCCGCTTCCGATCCCACAAAGCCCACAAGCGTTCGGGTGTACACGGTGTTGAAGGACGAGCTGGGAAGCGTCGTGGGGTTGGTGGAGGAAAGGGCGGGAAGTAGTCCCGAAAGGCCTCCTATGCCCGTGCGGTACCTCTACACCCCGTACGCTGAGGCTCATTGGGAGGTGGGGCCGGAGGTGCGGGAGGTGCGTTTTGACAAGGAGCTCACTGCTGTGGTCACCGACGGCGGGACGGTCACGCGGGTGGTGGCGGATGAAGGGAAGGCGGCGAAAGGGGGCTTGCGCATCACCATGGCCTTGCCGGTGGATGCAGCCACGCTGGGCGAGGGGGTGATGGTGGAAAAGCTGGTGCCTGGGGAAGGGTGGAAGCCAGTTTCGCAAAGCGAGGTCGTGGTGGCCCCCACCCGGGCGCCGCCTGACCACACGGCCCAGGACCTTCCCCCCGGGATTGACATCCTGGCCCTTGCCGGCTGGCCGCGGGGGGCAAGCTTCCGGGTGCGGCTTACCCAGGCGCTGGCTGACCTTGCTGGCCGGCCTCTTGCGGAAGAACAAAGCGTTGTCTGGAGCATTCCGGAAGGCCGGGACGAAGTTGTCTTTGCACAAACCTTCCCCGTTTCGTACGACACCATCCAAGCGGCCAGCGACACCTTGGGCGGGGCCATCCCGGGTGGACAAACCCTGCTCTTCCACGGGCTGTGGACGGACCCTGCCACCGGTCTTGCTTACGCCCGCAACCGCTGGTACGACCCCCGCACGGCGTCCTGGCTTTCCGAAGACCCCCTGCGTGACCTCGACTCCCCCAACCTCTACGCCTACGTCTCCTGGCAACCCCAGATGTACCGGGACCCGATGGGGACCTGCCGCTGGAACGACTGGGAATGCTGGGGCTGGGTGGCGGAGGAGTTTGGGAAGAACATCGTAACCGACCCCAACGCCCAAAGCACCGCGCTTGGCTTTACGCCGGTGGTGGGGGACATCAAGGACTGGCAGGAGGCAATTACCGGGGTTGATCTCATCACCGGGGAGAGGCTTGCGTGGTGGGAGCGGGGTGCGACGGTGGTGGCGGGCCTTGCGCCGGTGGTGTCGGGCAAAGGCCTGCGGGAGCTTGCCGGCCTCAAGAAGCTCGCCGACCAGCCCGCCCTCCCCCCTGGGCGTGTGGCGAAGGCGCTGCCGGCGGGTCACGCACCAAAGGCGCTGCCAGGCTGGAAACTTCCAGTCGCATACGATCCGAGAGTGAAGCGCTGGCGCGATCTCCAGACCGGTCAATTCACCAAGCCGCCGATAGTGATCGGGGAGAATATGGAGCGCGTACGTGAATATGCGCGACAAATTGGTGCCCAAACCATTGAGGATTTTGTAACCGAGTGGAGCTTCGGGGCCAATCGAGAATGGATCCGGCAGATGAAGGCGGAAGGACGCCAGGTTATTGATACCGGTCCCGACTTTGCTCGTCGTGTTGAGCGGCTGGAGAAAGGCAAGGTGCCCTGGTCTGACGTTTATAACATGGAGCGAATGGAGTTGAAGGGATATGGGAACTATAAGCGAGTGTTTCGGCGCTTCGGCAAATGGCGTGGAGGTGTGCCAGGCTTGGACAAGTCTTGACAGGCAGGAGGGTACGGGATGGCTATCGAGATTGCCAAGTTGTTTTTAGAGACCGTTCAAAAAGAATTTTCTTTTCTGAAAGACGAATATGGATTCACAGGACCTTATTCCAATTTTGAGGCTGGAAAGTTCATGTACCTATATAAAGTGTGGTTTGTAGGAAAGAATTTGGGAGTCGAGTTGGTGCTTGAGTGGCGGGATCAGGATCTCTCGTGCTTCGTAGTACGCTTGGAAGATGGACAAATGCCATCGGGATTATATCTCAATGAGCAAGGAGAGCAAATTAGGATGTATTTAGCGTCGTGGCTTCGCAAACTGGGAATCCAAGACCCCTTGTTCACTCGAGTGAAGACCACAAATTTTGAAGACGAGATCAGGGTGCGCATTCGCGATTATGCTCAGATGTTGAGGAAATATGGACAAGATGTCTTGCTCGATCGAGCGGATATTGTTTTTGGATAAACTGTGAATTATCCTTATGATGTGATGACTCAGCGATCAGGATTAAAGAAGCCCTGATATCAGACGTGTTTCTACGAGCCGCTGGTGGGTCTGTTCGTGCAGCCGGATACGATTGTGCCCTGGCCGGGCAACCCGCAGGCGCTCAACCGCTACGCCTATGCCCTTCAATACCCGCTGTGCTCTACCGACCCTAGCGGGCAGGGCCCGCGGTGTATCCCGATTGCCCTCGGCGTCCTCAAGCTCCTCCACTACGGCTGGACGGCCTCCGAAAATCTCTCCTCACGGCAAACAGGGCAAGTTCCTCAAGGTACCTGTCCACACGTTCTTCCGTCCTTCGGCGGACACCAGCGAGCCGCCTTTATCGCTTCTTTGTTTTGTCAGGGATAACGGCTCTGAGTTTGCGGGTGAGCTTGAAAAGGCCATGAAACCTTTGGCTTGGCACACCTCTTCCCCCACCCCCGCCCCCCAAAAGAAAACCCTTAGGTAGAGCGCTTCCACCGTACCCTCCAGGAGATGTTTGTCAACTTCCACCTCGATTTGCTCTTCACCGACCCCGATCTTTTCAACCGCAAGCTCGCCCACTTCTTCATCCTCTCCAACACTCAGCTCCCCCACCACGCCCTCAAGCTCACACGTCCCATCCAAGCTTTCCGCGAATCCACCAACGCGTGCCAAAGGTTATGGACGAATACCCGGCCCTTGACAGCGGGGTGGGGTTGGGTAGCATGGGGTGAGGAGGCAGCGATGCCGGTGGTGGCGGTTTCCAAGGCGTTGCGGGACCGGCTGGGCGACGAGGGGGCCGAAGATTTGGCGAAGCTTTTGTCTTCGGTGGAGGAAGCGGCGCGGGAAGACACGCTGGTGGTGGTGGAGGAGCGGTTTGCCCGGAGGCTTGCGGAAACCGAATCGCGGCTCAACCAGCGCATTTTGGAAACGGAAGCCCGGCTTGATAACCGGGTCACCGAAGAGGTGGCCAAGCTTGAGGTGCAAATTGCCCGGGTGGATAGCCGCATCACCGAAGAAGTGGCCAAGCTGGAGCTGCAAATTGCTAGGGTGGATAATCGAATTACCGAAGAGGTCACCAAACTCCGCGCTGACATGACTGCCTTCAAGACCGAAATCATCAAGTGGATGTTCCTTTTTTGGATTGGCCAGTTGGCTGCCGTGGGCGGTCTGCTGGCGCTGCTTCGCTAAGCGCGGTGGCGTGTGCGCTTCTTTTTCCCTTTAGGCCCTTGTGATTGCTGTTTCAGTTTCCTAAGGCTGCCTCCTGATTTGGTGTCTTCTGCTTTCACTAGGCCACCTTTGCCTTCGCGATTTTTCGAGAGACCCAAGATTTGGGTCGTTCCTTTCGGGTGATTTTGAGCCGTAACGGGGAAAATGCCGGAGCCACAGTTCCGTGGGGCGTTCTCTCGCGCGCGGCGGCGGGGTTTGGTCCTCGCCGGGAGGCACGTTAAAATGCCGGCGATTGCGGTTTTCCGGAGGGATCATGGGCGTTCCAGAACATCACGTTGCGGATTTGTCGAAGGCGGCTGAGGGCTCGGCTCGGATTGCCTGGGCGGGGCGGGAGATGCCGGTGTTGGCGGAGATACGGAGGCGGTTTGAGGTGGAAAAGCCTTTGGCCGGCCAGAGGCTTTCCGCCTGTTTGCACGTCACCACGGAAACCGCCAATTTGGTGTTGACGTTGAAGGCTGGCGGTGCGGAGGTGCGGCTGTGCGCGTCCAACCCGCTTTCCACCCAGGACGACGTGGCGGCCGCACTGGTAGCCGAACACGGGGTTTCGGTTTTTGCCATCCGCGGTGAGGATCAAGCGACTTACTACCGTCATATCCGCCAGTGCTTGGAAAGCTCGCCGACGCTCACCATGGACGATGGGGCCGATTTGGTTTCTTCCCTTTTGCTTTTGGGTCGCGGAGAGCTGGCAAAGGCCCACCCGGAGGTGCGGGCCCTGGGGGAAAAGCTAGGTGAGGCCGGTTGCCAGGCGTTGGTTTCCGGGGTTTTGGGCTCCACCGAGGAAACCACCACCGGCGTGATTCGCCTGCGGGCCATGGAGCGGGACGGAGTTTTGCGGTTTCCGGTGATTGCGGTGAACGACTCGGATACCAAGCACTTGTTTGACAACCGCTACGGCACCGGTCAGTCCACCATTGACGGCATCTTGCGCGCCACCAACGTGCTTTTGGCCGGCAAGGTGGTGGTGGTGGCGGGGTACGGGTGGTGCGGGCGGGGCGTGGCCATGCGGGCCCACGGCATGGGCGCGCGGGTGGTGGTCACGGAAGTGGATCCGGTGCGGGCTTTGGAGGCAGCCATGGATGGGTTTGCGGTGATGCCCATGGCCGAAGCGGCCAAAGTGGGGGATCTCTTCATCACGGTGACCGGTAACTGTTCGGTGATTACCCTGGAACACGCCCGCCACATGAAGGACGGCGCCATCCTCGCCAACTCGGGGCACTTCGATGTGGAAATTGACCTGGCCAGCTTGCGGGAGGCTGCCAGCGAAATCCGCGACGTCCGCCCTAACGTGGAAGCCTACCGCTTCCCCTGGGGGAAAACGCTTTTTGTGCTCGCCCAAGGGCGGTTGGTGAACTTAGCGGCGGCGGAGGGCCATCCCGCAGCGGTGATGGATATGTCCTTCGCCAATCAGGCGTTGGCTGCTGAATACCTGGTGAAGACCGCAGGCAGGCTGCAACCCAAGGTCTACCGGCTTCCCGCCGATCTGGACCGGGAAATTGCCCGCTTGAAGCTGGCTACCATGGGGGTGAAGTGCGACGTGCTGACTCCCGAGCAGGAACGCTATTTGGCCAGCTGGCGGGAGGGTACTTAAGCTTCTGTGCGCTTTTGGGTCTTTCGAGGCAGCTTGGCCTCGTTGGGCGACGTGGCTTTCTGATTTTCGGCGTTGCGTGCCCCAACAAGAGGGACGCCCGCCTTGAGCCATTGGCAACCCTGGCGAAACTGGGTGAACCTACACCCGCACTAGCCAGCCGTGGGTGTCGGGGTGGGTACCAAACTGGATGCCGGTGAGCACCTCCCGCAGTTTCCTGGCGACCGGCCCCTCGCTGCCGTCGCCTACCTTGTACACGCGCTCGCTGCCGTCGGGGAGGATATCCACCAGCTCGCCCACCGGTGCCACCACCGCTGCGGTGCCGCAGCCAAAAACCTCGGTGCAGTCTCCGGCCTCCAGGCCCTGAATGATTTCCTCAATGTGAATGGCCCGCTGGACAAAGGGGATGCCCAGTTCCTTGCAAAGGACGCCAATGCTTTCCCGGGTGACACCTTCGAGGATGGTTCCGGAGGTGGGAGGGGTGGTAACCACGCCGTCCAAAACGAACATGATGTTCATGGCGCCCACTTCTTCCACGTGGCGGCGCTCCACCGCGTCCAGCCATAAAGCTTCAGCGCAGCCGTGGTCGCGGGCGATCTTGCGGGCCAAAAGCGAAGCGGCGTAGTTGCCGCCGGTTTTGGCGGCGCCGGTGCCGCCCGGGGCAGCCCGCACCCAGTCCCTGGCGATCATGATGCGCAGCGTCTTTCCGGCGGTGCGGAAGTAGGGGCCCGTGGGGCCGGTGATGATGAAGTAGAGGTACTGGGTGGAGGGGCTCACACCCAGGCTTTCCTGGGTGGCAATCATGGTGGGGCGGATGTAAAGGGCACCCGGAGTTGGGGGGACCCATTCGCGGTCCACCGCCACCAACGCCCGCATGGCCTCCAGCTGCACCGATTCGGGGATTTCCGGCATGGACATGCGCCGGGCCGAGCGGTTGAAGCGCGCTGCGTTGCGGTCCGGGCGGAAGATGTGAACGGAACCGTCGGGGTGGCGGAACGCTTTTAGCCCTTCGAAGATCTCCTGCCCGTAGTGGAAAACCATGGTGGCCGGTGAAAGGGAAAGGGGACCAAAGGGAACAATTCTGGGGTTGTGCCAGCCTCTTTCCTCGTCGTAGTCCATGAGGAACATGTTGGGAGAAAAGGTGCGCCCGAACGGTAAGTTGTTCGGGTCAAGGGGAAAATCTGGGGCCCGTACCACCGAGCGATCCGTAATGTCCATGGCTACCCCTTTCTACCGGTCCTCACCGGCCTTTCGTTCGCTGGCAAGAAAAACGCGCGGCCGCGCCCGGTGGCTGCCGGGCGAGGAAGGCTTGAGGCGAGCTCAAGCCAGTCGCACGTCTTGCCAAATAAAACCATCACGGGTGACTGTTTCTCCCAACTTGAAGCTTATGGGTTCGGAAAACGAGGCATGGGCAAAAACGAAGGTGTGAAACTCGCCGTTTTCCCCGCAAGGATCAACTCCGGGCGGCAGTTTGGCCAAAAAGCCGTTGTCGGTTTGGGTCGCCAAAAGCGGGGCGAGGTCCTGCCGGCAGCAAACCACCAGAGCTTTTCCGCCCTGGTTTGAAAACTCCCGAATAAGCTCTGTTGGCTGCGCACCCCACAGCGGAAAAACCCCCGCAAGGCCAGCCCGGGCCAGCAGGGACTCGCGGAAGCAACGCAAGTCCTCCAGGTAGATATCCCCAAACACCACCCCTTCTACGCCGGTCTGGGCCAGAGGTTTGAGGGTGGCCCGCATGACCTCCTCGTAGGTGGTGTTGGGCACAAGGCCCGCCTGGGGAGCATCCACCGGGCAAAGGGGGCACCGGTCCCTGGGGTTGGCCGGATCGGGAACGGGAAGGCTGGCCTCAAAAAGCGGGAGCCCCAGGGCTTTTGCCTGCGCCTGCACCAGCTCCCTCCGTACGCCGTGCATGGTGACGCGCCCTAAGGGTTCCGAAACCGTGGTCAAAAGCCCCACGATGTGGTGGCCGGCTTGGCGGGCGCGGACCAGGGCGAGGAGGGAGTCCTTACCGCCGCTCCAGGAAACCAGAAGCCGGCCCATGGGCTTTCTCCCGGCGCCTCAGGACGCCGAAGCTGCGGGAAGGTGGCGCACGAGGGCGCTGTAAGCGGCAAAGATCAGGGCCGCAAACGTCAGGTCACCCACCAGGGAAAGGCCGTAGAAAGGCAGCGCCGCGATGTAGCAAGCTATCAACCCGGCGGCGGTGTGGGGGTACATGGTGCCGGAGGCCCAAACGGCAAAGTTGGTGGTGAGGTAAAAGAGCGTGGAGGCCGCCACCGAAGCGAGAGCCACCCGACCCACCTGGAGGCGCTCTTTAAGGAAGCTTCCCAAAAGCACCACCAGGGCAAAGGTGCCGTAAACCACCGGCATGTGCGGGTGAAAACCCTGGCCGGTGAGGAGCTCCAGGAGGCTGTCGGAAAGCAGCATGGCCGCGAGAGGTACGAAAAACCCCAACAGCCGCCGTCCAAACGTTGCCCCGGCAAAAAGCGCGAGGGCGGTCACCGGTGCCACGTTGGGAGGGTGAGGCACCAGCCGCAGCAAAGCCACCGCCAGGACCACGCCGGTTGCTACGGTGATGCGATTCCAGAAACGCCCCATGGTTACCTCCCGCTGCAATGATAGCAAGAAATCCCCGCGTCCCCGCCCTCCAGCCGTTGCCCCCATTGGCAAGGAAAGCCGCCGGCTCCTTTACGCGGGGTTGGGGTAGTCGAAGAACTGCACCTCCAGCCCCAGCTTTTCTTCCAGGTGCGCGCCCAAAGCTTGCACGCCAAACCGCTCGGAGGCGTAGTGGCCGCACGCCACCACGTGCACCCCCTCTTCCTCGGCCCGGTGCATGACCCACTCCTTGGGGTCGCCCACCACCAGCGCATCGAGGCCGGTTTCCACCGCCTCGGCAAAAGCTCCCGCACCGCTGCCG
This sequence comes from Thermoanaerobaculum aquaticum, assembly GCF_000687145.1. Lineage (NCBI taxonomy): Bacteria > Pseudomonadati > Acidobacteriota > Thermoanaerobaculia > Thermoanaerobaculales > Thermoanaerobaculaceae > Thermoanaerobaculum > Thermoanaerobaculum aquaticum. The sequence goes on along the minus strand of NZ_JMFG01000008.1, from coordinate 162,131 downwards.
GTGACGATCCCCACCGAGCTCACCCGTTCGCCATGCCCTGGAAAGACCAGGGGCTCTTGTCCGGTGAGCAGCTCCAGCCGCCGGGCCAGCTCTTCCAGCGTTTGCGGCCGGTTGAAAACCCCTGCCCAGCCAATGGCGAAGCCGTGAAAAACCCCAAAGGGTTCAAGCCCCTCCAGCCCCAGCTGGCGGGCCAGCACGGCGGCGTTCCCCACCTCGGGGTGCCGGTCCAAGGGCAAGTGGTAAGCGAGGAGGTTAAGCTCTTCCGCCAGCAGAACCGCCAAACGCTGGCGCAAGCTCCCCCGCACCCGCTCCACCTGGCCCCGCCACAAAAGGCCGTGGTGCACCAGCACGGCATCGGCTCCCCAGCGGGCGGCATCGGTGAAGAAGCGCGCGCTACAGGAAACCGCAGTGGCCACCCGGCTGATCTTGGCCCTTCCCTCCACCTGCAGGCCGTTGAGGCTTTCGTCGGGTACGTCTTCCACCGCCAGAAACTCGTCCAGGTAAGCAACCAGCTCGTCGCGGTCCATAGCGGCATTGTGCCCGGGCTTGCCGCCGGTCACAAGCCCCTCGTTTGGCCGGAAGCCACCGCACATGCTCTAGAATCGCACCCATGGGTGCCTTCTCGCGGGCGGCTTTCCTGGCGGTGGGCTCGGAGCTGCTGCGCACCTCCCGCCTGGACACCAACTCCCTTTTTGTGGCTGCCAAGCTGGCCGCTTGCGGGGTCGAAATGACCGAAAAGCGGTGCGTGGGGGATGATGCCCAGGCCATTGCCGGTGCGGTTTCTGACCTGTTGACCCGGGCGGACCTGGTGGTGGTCTCCGGGGGGCTGGGTCCCACCGCCGATGACGTCACCCGGGAGGGGGTGGCTGCCGCCTTGCAGCGGAAGCTGCACCTTGACCAGGAGCTTTTTGCCCTCCTCCAGGAGCGCTACCGCCGCCTGGGCCGCAGCATGCCCAGCATTGCCGCACGCATGGCCTACCTGGTGGAGGGCGCCCAGGTGCTGCCCAACCCGCGGGGCACCGCCCCGGGCCAGTGGCTGGAGGTGGGCTCGCGGGCGCTGGTGCTCCTCCCTGGCGTTCCCGAGGAGCTGGAGACCATCTTTGCCCTGCACGTGCTCCCCCGGATTCAAGGAAAGCCCATCTTGGTGCGTACCTTGAAGGTAGCCGGGCGCTTCGAATCGGAGGTGGAGCAGCGGGTTTCCGACCTTTACCGCCGGTTTGGGCGGGAAAAGATCACGATTTTGGCGGGGCGGGGGACCGTGGAGCTGGTGCTTTACGCCGAAGGCCCCTCGGAGCTTGCGGCTATGGAGCAGGCGTTTGCCGAGGTGCTGGGCGCCGACATCTTCGGGCGGGACGAAGCCACGCTGCCGCAGGTGGTACTGGAGGCCCTCAAAAGCCGGGGCTGGATGCTGGCCACCGCCGAGTCCTGCACCGGTGGGATGGTGGGCTCGGCCTTAACGCAGGTGCCCGGGGCCAGCGAAGCCTACCTGGGCGGGGTGGTGGCTTACGCCAACACCGTCAAGGTGCGGCTTCTGGGGGTGCCCGAGGAGGTTTTGGCCACCCACGGGGCGGTGAGCCGGGAGGTGGCGGAAGCCATGGCGCTGGGGGCCTGCCGGTTGGGGGCCCAGTGCGGTCTGGCCATTACCGGCATTGCCGGCCCTGCCGGCGGTACCCCTGAAAAGCCCGTGGGTACCGTGCACGTGGCCGTGGCCATCCCCGGCCAGCTGCAGCACCGCCGTTTTCTCTTCGGGGGAAGCCGGCAGACCATCCGCGAGCTGGCGGCCAACTTTGCCCTGGATTTGCTGCGGCGGGTGCTGAAGGGGGCAGCATGAGGTGTTTTCTAGCGGTGGAGCTTCCACAGGCGCAAAAGGCCACGGTCATGGCGGGGCTGGCCAGGCTCAAGGGCAAGCTGCCGGCGGCGCGCTGGGTGCGCCCGGAGGGCCTGCACATCACCTTGAAGTTCTTGGGGGAGCAGTCGGAAGCGCAGGCCGCTTCGTTTCTGGAAGCCCTGACCCAGCTTTTGACGGAAGTCCCCGCTGAAGTAAAGGTAAGCCTCCACGGAGGCGGTTTTTTCCCAAACGCCGCAAGACCACGGGTGGCGTGGCTGGGGGGGCAGGCGCCGGGTCTGGAGGCGTGGGCGGAAGCCAGCGAGGAAGCGGCTTCTTTGATTGGCGTGGCGCGGGAGGCAAGGCCCTTTTCCCTGCACGTGACCCTGGCCCGCCTGGAAAGGCCCTGGCCGGAAGTGGCCTGTCAGCGCTTCCTTCAGGAGGTGGCTTCCTGGCAACTGGCCCCGTTTGTGGCCCGGGAGGTGGTGCTTTTTGAAAGCACCTTGGGCCCCGGAGGGGCGGTGTACAGCGAAAGAGCCAGGATTCCGGTAGGGCGGCCATGAGGGGCCTGGTGCTCCTGGCCGCTTACCTTTTGGGTTCCATCCCGTTTGCCTACCTTGTGGTGCGCTTGCGCGCTGGGATGGACATCCGCACTCAGGGCTCCGGAACCGTAGGGGCTACCAACGCCAGCCGCGTTTTGGGCTTGGGTTGGGGCCTGGCGGTCATGCTTTTGGATGTGGGCAAGGGGCTTTTGGCCGTGTGGTTGGCCACCCGAATTACCGGGAATCCAGCTTGGCACGCTGCGGCCCTGTGTTCGGCGGCAGTAGGGCATTGCTTTCCTCTTTGGCTTTCGTTCCACGGGGGCAAGGGCCTGGCCACCACCGGCGGCGGTCTGCTACTGCTTTCCCCTTTGAGCCTGGCCTTGAGCTTTGGCGTTTGGCTTTTGGGGCTTTTGGCCTTTCGCGTGGTGGCGGTGGCTTCAAGCCTCACCGTGGCGCTTTTGCCGGTGGTCTTTTGGTACGTGAAAAAGCCCAGCTTGCTGGCGGAGCTTCCGGTGGTGGTGCTGAGCGTGGTGCTGCTTTTCAAGCACGCCCCAAACCTGCGCCGGTGGGTGCGGGGTGAGGAGCCGAAGGTGGGAGGGAAGCCATGAAGGTGGCGGTGGTGGGCGGCGGGTCCTGGGGGACCGCGCTTTCCGTGCACTGTGCCCGGGCCGGCCATGAGGTGGTGCTGTGGGCCCGGGAACCTGAGGTGGTGGAGGGGGTCAATCGGGAAAGGCGCAACCCGCTTTTCCTCCCGGAGGTGACGCTGCCCCCAGGGCTTACCGCTGAAGGCGATGTGGCGCAGGCGGTGAGCGCCGCCGAGGTGGTTTTTTTTGTGGTGCCGGTGCAGTTTGCCCGAGGGGTGCTGCGGGAAATGAAAGCGGCCCTGCCTGTGCAAGCGGTGCTGGTTTCAGCCAGCAAGGGCATTGAGGTGGCGAGCCTTTCCCGCATGGACGAAGTGGTGGCCCAGGAGCTGGGTCTTGAACCCGAAAGGTTCGTGGCGCTTTCCGGTCCCACCTTTGCCCGGGAGGTGGCGGCGGGTTTGCCGGCGGCAGCGGTGTTGGCGGGGCGCTCTCCGTCATCGCTCAGGATGCTGCAGGAGGCTTTTTCCACCCCCTCCTTCCGCCTGTACCGTTCCGCCGATGTGGTGGGTGTGGAGCTGGCCGGAGCCCTGAAGAACGTTATTGCCATTGCCGGTGGCATGGCCACCGGCTTGGGGCTCGGTCACAACGCCCTGGCGGCGCTGCTGACCCGCGGTCTTCACGAAATTGCCCGCCTGGGCGTGCGCTTGGGCGGCCAGCCGGAAACCTTCCGCGGGCTTGCCGGCATGGGGGACCTGGTGTTGACCTGCACTGGCGCGTTATCCCGAAACCGCGCGGTGGGGGAGCGCTTGGGTCGCGGCGAGCCTTTGGAGCAGGTCCTCTCCGGCAGGGAGGTGGCGGAGGGGGTGCCCACCGCCCGAGCGGCTGCGGCTTTGGCGCGGAAAAACCAGGTGGAGATGCCCATTACATTTGCAGTGGAAGCCATCCTGGACCAGCGGTTGTCCCCCCGGGAGGCGGTGACCGCGCTTATGACCCGGAGCTTGAAAGAGGAGCTGGAGTAACGGCCTCCTCGGCCTCCGGCAGAGCAAGCCCATGGGAGCGACAGAAGGCTAGAAAATCCAGAGGCACTGGGGCTGTAAGCTGCAGCTTTTGGCCACCCCTGGGGTGGGGCAGGGAAAGCCCGAAAGCGTGGAGCATGGGCCGGGGGGCCTCGGTTTGCGAGCCGTAAAGGGTGTCCCCCACGATGGGGCAGCCAATGGATTGCAGGTGCACCCGCAGCTGGTGGGTGCGGCCGGTGAGGGGCCGCACCTCAACCAGAAAAACGCCATCCCCGCGGGCCACGAGCCGCAGCCTGGTGGCGGCTTTCTTGCCCCCCGCTCCCACCCGGAAGCGTCCGGGAAGCAAAGGGTCGGGAGCAATGGGGGCGTTGATGGTGGTTTCCGCGGGGGGATGGCCGCTGACCACCGCCAGGTACACCTTGTCCACCGAGCGCCCGGCAAAGAGGCGGGAAAGAGCGGCGGCAGCATCGTGGTGCTTGGCAAACAGCACCAACCCACTGGCAATGCGATCCAGGCGGTGCACCACCTTGAGCTCCACCCGGTGCCCCTCCCGGTAGGAGAGCTGCAGCGCCAGGTGCTCCACCGTCGAAAGCTCCCCGGGGAGCCGCTCCGGGGCCGGCTGGGTGAGCATCCCCGGGGGTTTGTTCACCGCCACCAGCCAGCCGTCCTCATAGAGCACCGGTAGCGGCGGAGGCAGCGGCTGGGGAGGGCGCAGCGGGTCGGGAACGGGCAAAACGTCCACCACATCGCCCACCTGCAGCACCTTGGACTCCACCCGGCACGCCCGGCCGTTGAGCCACACCCACCCCTCGGCCACGAGCGTTTTGGCCCGCCGCCGGGAAAGGCCGGTAAGCTGCGCCAGCCCCTGGTCCAGTCGGAGGCCGGAAAGGCCTGGGTCCACCAGGTAACGGGTGACGCCAGCTTCAGGCAAGACGAGCCTCCCGCGGCAGCACCAGGCGGACGGTGGTGCCTTGGGGGGAAGAGGAGAGCTCCAGCTTGCCGCCGTGGGCTTCCACCAGCTTTTTGGCGGTGGCCAAACCAAGGCCCATGCCCTGGGGGCGACGCACGGCCATGGGGAAAAACACCCTGGGCAAAACCTCCGGAGGGATGCCGGGGCCGTGGTCGCGGACCTCCAGCGTCACCTCATCGGCGCTCCCCGAAACCATCACCTCCACTTCTGTGCCCTGAGGGCTGGCCTGGGCCGCGTTTTCCAAAACGGCGTCCAGCGCTGCGCCCATGAGCTGGGGATCCCAGCGGGCGACCCCGGCTTCCGCAGCGGTGTGCACCCGAAAGCTCAGGGGGGGCTGGTTGGCCGGCCAGCGGTGGCGGAGGGCCCGGAGCTTTTCCTGAACGAAGGCCTCCACGTTGAGGGTGGAAAGGGAAACCCGGGGTTTGCGCCCGTACAAAAGCAAACGCTCCAGGTACTGCTGGACTCTTCCCAGCTGGGAGAGGATGGTTTCCAGGTGGGGGCTTGCCTCTTTTGCTTGACGCTGGGCAATTTCCGCTTGCAATGAAGCGGTGAAGGTCAGATTGCGGAGGTCGTGGGCAATGTGGTTGACCAGCTCCTCGATGCAGTCGCTGCACCACTGCAGGGCCCAGCCGGCGCTCACCCCCAAAAGGAGCTCCGAGTTTTCCGGCACGGCAAAAACGTGCAGGGAGTAGCGCTCCCCGCCGCGCATGAGGGTGACAGCAAAACCCGGCGGGGTAGGGGAAGGCAACGGCGGTTCGCAGTCCAGCTCCAGTTTTTCCCCGTTCTCCAGGAGCAGCAAGACCCGGGTTTCGTCGAGCTTTTTGAGCCAAAAGGGGCCCGCAGCCGAAAACAAGCTAATGTCGCCCATGGGCTAAGTGTAAACCGGAAACGCTCGCGGTGCATTTTGCTAGACTGCCCCCGGGAGTGACACCGTGCTGGAAGCGGTTTCCGAACGTTTACAAAGCGTTCTCAAGAAGCTACGGGGCGAAGGGCACATCACCGAACGCCACCTGGACGAGGCGCTGGGGGAAATCCGTCGGGCGCTTTTGGCGGCCGATGTGGCGCTGCCGGTGGTTAAGGACTTCGTGGCCAGGGTGAGGGAAAAGGCTTTGGGACAGGAGGTGCTGACCTCCCTGAGCCCAGGCCAGCAGATCACCAAGATCGTGCACGACGAGCTCACCCGGCTCCTGGGAGGCGAGGCCCAACCGCTTCGCCTTAAGGGCTTTCCCGCCCCCATCATGCTGGTGGGGCTGCAGGGCACGGGGAAGACCACCTCAGCGGCCAAGCTGGCGCTTTTCATCCGGCAGAAGCTGGGCAAACACGTGCTTTTGGTGCCGGCCGATACGCAGCGGCCAGCGGCCCGCGAGCAGCTGGAGCAGCTGGGCCGTCAGATGGGCCTGCCGGTGCTTTCCACCCACGGGGAGTCCTCCCCCGAAGCTATTGTCCGCAACGCCTTAGTGGAAGCCCGGCGCAAGGGGTTCGAGGTGGTGGTGGTGGACACCGCCGGGCGCCTGCACGTGGACGAGGAGCTCATGGCGGAGCTGGAGCGGGTGGCCGAGATCCTGCAACCCAGCGAGCTTTTCCTGGTGGCCGACGCCATGACCGGTCAGGACGCCGTGCGGCAGGCGCAGGCTTTTGGCGGAAGGCTCAAGCTCACGGGGGTGATCCTCACCAAGCTGGACGGCGATGCCCGGGGAGGCGCCGCGCTTTCGGTGGCCAGCATCACCCATGTACCCGTGCGCTTTGCCGGAACCGGCGAAAAGCCTGGGGATTTCGAGCTCTTTCACCCCGACCGCATGGCTTCCCGCATCCTCGGCATGGGGGACGTGCTCACCCTGGTGGAAAAGGCCCAGGAGGCCTTTGATGCCAAAAAGGCGGCCGAGCTCGAGCGCAAGCTGGCCAAGGAAGGTTTCGATCTGGAGGACTTCCTGGAGCAACTGCGGGAACTGAGGAAAGGTGGGCTTTTTGCCGCCATGATGGACCTGCTCCCCGGGGTGAAGAAGCTCAAGGCGCAAGCTTCCCCCGACGAGCGGCAGCTCAAACGCATGGAAGCCATCATTTGCTCCATGACCAGGGAGGAACGCCGACGGCCGGAAATCATCAACGGCTCTCGCCGCCGGCGCATTGCCCGGGGCGCCGGGACCAGCGTGGAAGAGGTCAACCGCCTCCTGCGTCAGTGGGCGCAAACCAAAAAGCTCATGCGCAGCATGCAGGGTAAGGACCCCAGGCGGGTGTTGCGCGGTTTGGGGCTTTGAGGTTTTTTGCTACAATGCCTTGGCGCTTGAGGCGCAGATGTGGTTTGAGTTCGGAGGAAGGGCTCGATGATCAAGATTCGGTTGCGGCGCATGGGTTCGAACAGGAGGCCAACGTACCGTATTGTGGTTTCCGACGATCGCCGGACACCCCAGGCGGCTTTTCTGGAAGAGGTGGGCTTTTACAACCCGCGGGTGGAACCGCCGGAGATCCGTTTGAACAAGGAAAGGGTCGAGTACTGGCTGGCGCGGGGGGCGCAAATGTCCGAAACCGTAGCTAGCCTTTACAAGCGGGCTCGTTCGTGAGTCACCAATTCCTCATCACACGGGAGGTCGTATGAAGCAGCTTGTGGAGCAGATCGCTAAATCGTTAGTGGACAATCCGGACAAGGTGCAGGTGCGCGAGGTCACGGGTGAGCAAACCACCGTTCTTGAACTGCGCGTGGCCCCGGAGGACTTGGGCAAGGTCATCGGCAAGCAGGGCAAGACGGCCCGCGCCATCCGCACGATTTTGGCGGCCGCCGGCATGAAGATGCGCAAGCGCTACATGCTGGAAATCCTCGAGTAGCCCGTGTCCCGCCCCACTCGCTTTCTGGCCGTGGGGCGGGTGCGGAAACCCCACGGGGTTCACGGCGAGCTGCTGGTGGAAATCCTCACGGATTTCCCCCAGCGGCTAGCGGTGGGGGTTTCTGTGGGTGTGGGCCAGGCAGAGCCCGAGCAGTTCTTTACCGTCAAATCGGTGCGCCTGCACAAGGGCGCTTGGCTTTTGAAGCTTTCGGAGTGCACCCGCCGGGAGCAGGCGGATAGCTTTCGCGAACAGTACCTGTTTCTCCCCGAACAAGAGCGGGAGGCCCTGCCGGCCAACTACTACTACGAGCACGAGCTGGCCGGCTTGCGTTGCCTGTTGCTGGACGGTCGGGAGGCCGGCACCGTACAGCGCCTGGAGGCGGGGCCGGCGGGGGCGTGGCTGGTGGTGCTGCAAGGGGAACGGGAGGTGCTGGTGCCGTTCGTTTCCCCCATCGTGGTGCGGGTGGACTTAGAGCAGGGCTGTGTGCTCCTGGACCCCCCGGAAGGCCTCCTTTTTGGCGATGCGCTGTGACATCCTCACGCTTTTCCCAGCGCCGGTAGAAGCCTACCTGGCGGTGGGGATCTTGGGCAAGGCGATAGCAGCCGGCATCCTCGACGTGCGCGTCCACGACCTGCGCCGTTGGGCCATCAACCGCTACGGGCAAGTGGACGACGAGGTTTACGGTGGCGGGCCCGGCATGGCCATCATGGCTCCGGTGGCGGTGCGGGCAGTGGAGGAGGTCACCGCCGGGGAGCAAGCTCGGGTCATCCTCCCCGATCCCCGGGGGCGGGTTTTTACTCAAGAGGTGGCCAAGGAACTGGCAGGCGAGCGGCGGCTGGTGTTTTTGTGCGGACGCTACGAGGGCTTTGACGCCCGGGTGGCCGAGGTCCTCAAGGCGGACGAAATCTCCATCGGTGATTACGTGGTTTCCGGGGGCGAGCTGCCGGCCCTGGTCATCCTGGATGCGGTGGCGCGACAGGTGCGGGGGGTGGTGGGGGATCCCGATTCAGTGGTTCAGGATTCCTTTACCCAGGGGCTTCTGGACTTTCCGGTGTACACCCGACCCCGGGAGTTTCGGGGGCTTTCGGTGCCGGAGGTGCTGCTTTCCGGGGATCATCAGAAGGTCGCGGACTACCGCACGGAGGTCTCCTTGCGGTTGACGCTTTTACGCCGCCCGGAGCTGTTGCTCCGCCACTTCTTTGAGCTGCCAAAAGAGCTTCGCCAAAAGGCCCGAAAGCTGGCCCAGGAGCTGGGGGTTTCCGGCTTGCCCGAAGAGCCGTCCTAAGTAAGCCCAGGGTTGCCAGCCTACGTGCTTCTTGCGTGTTTTCCTGCTCTTGGCAAACGGGAGATGCTGCTGTAGAATCACGTTTCGCCCCGCAAGGGCGACGGTACTTTTGGAGGCGGTCATGGATATCCGCAAGCTTGAGGAGAGTTGGCTGCGCACGGACATTCCTGAGTTCGGGCCCGGAGACACGGTTCGGGTCCACGTCAAGGTGCGCGAGGGCGACAAGGAGAGGATTCAGGTTTTTGAGGGCGTGGTGCTGGGCCGGCGGGGCGGTGGCATCCGTGAAACCTTTACGGTGCGCAAAGTGTCCTACGGTGTGGGTGTGGAGCGGGTGTTTCCCGTGCATTCCCCCCACATTGACAAGATCGAAGTGGTGCGGCACGCCAAGGTTCGCCGGGCCAAGCTTTACTACTTGCGCAACCTGAAGGGGAAGGCAGCGCGCCTCACCGAAGACTTGAACCGGAGGTAAGGGAAAAACGCCACCGGATGGCAGCAGCGACGGGGCTCTAGCCCACCGTTTTGGTTTGGTGGCAGGGGTGGATGAGGCGGGTCGTGGCGCCCTGGCGGGACCTCTGTTTGTGGCGGCGGTGATTTTGCCTTTCCCCTGCGCAGTCTCCGGCATCGATGATTCCAAAAAACTGGCGCCTGCCCGGCGTCGGCAGCTGGCCGCGGAAATCAAAAAAGCCGCAGTGGCGTTTTCGATAGTCCGGAGGGAAGCCTTTGAGGTGGACCGCCTCAACGTTGCCGAGGCTACCCGTCAAGCCATGGAGGAAGCGGTTTTAGCGCTTAAACCCTCGCCCCACTGTGTGGTTTCCGACGCGGTCAAGCTGCCGGGGCTGGCGCTGCCGGTGATAGTGGAGGCCAAGGCCGACGCCCGCTACCTTTGCGTGGCCGCTGCTTCGATTCTCGCCAAGGTGGCCAGGGACGAGGTCATGGAGGAGCTGGGCCGCCAGTTTCCCGAATACGGCTGGGCGGAGAACAAGGGCTACCCCACGCCCCAACATTTGCGGGCTTTGGGTCACCATGGACCCAGCCCTTGGCATCGGAAAAGCTATGCGCCCGTGCGCATGGTAGTATCAAAGCAGGAGTGGTAACGGATGGCCACGGCGAAGCGCGAACAGCTCATTCAGGAAGCGGAAAAGCTAGCGGCCAAGGGCCGGCTGGATGCGGCCATCGAGCAGTTCCAAAAAGCCCTCAAGCAGGGGGCTCCCGACGGGGCGCTTTTGAACCGGCTGGGGGATTTGCTGCTTAAAGCCAATCGCGTGGGGGAAGCGGTGGCCGCCTACCAGCAAGCGGCCGATGTCTACGCGCAAATGGGGTTCACGCTCAAAGCCGTGGCCGCCGAAAAGAAGGCCAACCGCGCCGATCCCCAGCGCACCGACACCTACGAACGATTGGCGGAGTTTTACTACAAGCTGGGGATGCCGGTGGAGGGGCGGCAGCAGCTCCTTACACTGGCCGATTGGTACCTGCGCAACCGCAAGGTGGCCGACGCCATCAAGGTGTACCGCAAGCTGGCGGAGCTGGAGCCCAGCAACTTTCAAGCCCGTGCCAAGCTGGTGGACCTGTTGGCCAGCAGCGGCGATATTGCTGCAGCCAGCGCCGAGCTGGATCACCTGGGTCAGCTGCTGTTAAGCCGCGGGCACGTGGACGAGTCGGTGAAGCTGGTGGAGCGAGCGCTGGAAATGCAGCTTTCCCTCGGCAGCTTCGGGCCGGCCTTGCTCAACGCCCTGGTGACCACCGGTCGCCTCCCCACCGCTTTGGATCTGGTTCGCAAGCTGGAGCCCTCTGCGGTAGCCCCCGATTTAGCGGTGGCCATGGGCCGGGTGCTGCTGGAAGCCGGGGACATTGGCGCAGCTCGGGATCTCGTGGAGCGGGCCCTGCCCGAGGTGGGGGAACGCACCGAGGTGGTGCAGCTTTACGGCGACATCCTGCTGCGGGTGGGGGAAACCGAAGCCGCCAAGGAAAAGCTCCTGCCCACCATCGATCGGCTCATGGCTGCCAAGGATTTGGAGCGGGCCGGTCAGCTCATCAAGCGCCTTTTGAAGGCCAACCCCAGGGACATTGACGTGCTGGAGCGGGGGCTTAAGGTCTTCGACCGGCGTCAAGACGGCGAGTTCTTCTCGGTGCTGGAAGGCGCTTTGGCCGATGCTTATTACCAAGCGGGGCGACGGCAGGAGGCTGCGGAATTGTACATGGAGCTGGCTCAACGCGAGCCCGGCAACACCCTCTTCAAGCAGCGCCTGCAGGAGCTGGGGGTAGGCCCGGTGGGGGTGGAAATCGTCCACACCAAGCCTGCGATTACACCACCCCCTGCGGAAGCGGAAGAGCTGGAGGTGGAAATTCCCCTGGAGGAAGCGGGGCTGCCGGCCGAGGAAGCTGGGGCGGCCAGCTTCCAGTGGGACTCCGCAGCTGAAGTTGCAGCGCCAGCCGAGGAAGCACCGGTGCCGGCCACCGGCCCACAGCCCAACGTGGAGGAGCTGTACACCGAAGCCTCGGTGCTAGCCAAGTACGGGTTGGTGGACAAGGCCTTGGCTCACCTGCAGCAGCTCCTGGCCTTAGACCCGCACCACGCCAAGGGCAGGGAGCTTTTGGCTTCCCTGGGTGGCCGGCTGGAGGAGGTGGAGGAGCTTCCGGCGCAGCCTCTGCCTTCGCCGGCCCCTGCCCCCAAACCCGAGCCCGCAGCGCCCTTACCCTTCATCCCCCCGGCCCAGCCGGCTGCGTCTTCCGTTGCATCCCGGTCTTCAGCCGCCTTAGACGAGCTGGAATCGCTGTTGGGGCTTACCCCCAAAAAGCCGTTGGCCCCTGCAGCCGACTTCGGGTCGCCCGTCCAACCCCCGTCGCCGCCCTCCAGCGAGGGGGTAGCTGTGGGAAATGCCAGTCCAGAGCTAGCAGTCCCTGATTTTTCCGTGCCCCAGTTTGAGCTTCCGGAGCTAGCCTCCCAGCCAGCCCCGGAGGTAGTCGCTCCGCCTCCGGTGGTGGAGGAGCTGCAACCCGTGGAGGTGGCGCCCGAGCCGGTGGAGCTGGCACCCGAACCCGTGGAGCTGGTGGAGCTGGCGGAAGAGCTCTTCGAGCCGAGCCCCGAGCAGCTGGCGGAGCTGGATTTGCTGTTAGAACAAGGGCTGGTAGAGCAGGCCAAAGAAACCTACCAGCGGCTGGCAGAAAGCTTTCCCCAAAGCACCGAGCTCAGCCGGCGGGCCCATCGCCTGGCCGAGCTTTCCGCAGCGCCGGCACCGGTGGCCGAGACCTCGGCGACCGAGCTGTTTGCCGAGGAGGAAGGTTTCTTCAACCTGGCCGCGGAAATCGAAAAGGAGCTGGCGGAAGACGAGGAAAAGCAGATGGTGGCGGAAGCCCGCGGCCAGGATGGGGCCCAGGAGGAGTCCATCGAGGAGCTGTTCAAGCAGTTCCAGCGGGGCGTGGCGGAACAGCTGGGGGAGGAGGACCACGCCACCCACTTTGACCTGGGGCTGGCGTACCGGGAGATGGGGCTTTTGGACGAGGCCATTGGCGAGTTTCAGCTGGTTTTGAAGTCACCGGAGCTTGCCCTGGACGCCATGACCCTAATTGCCAACTGCTACATGGACAAAGGCCTCCCCGAAGAGGCTGCCTCTTGGTTCGAAAAGGCCCTCAAGACGCCCAACTTGCCGCCAGAAGCTGAGCTGGGACTGCGCTACGAGCTGGGCAGGGCCTGGGAAGCCGCCGGCAACGTAGCGGCCGCCCTGGCGCATTACGCCGAGGTGCTGGCCGTGAACCCAGCTTACCGCGACGTGGTGGAGCGCATCACCCGCCTCCGCACTGCGACCAATTAAAACCTACCGCTGCTTTTAGCTGGCGCTTTTCAATGCCCACCGGATTGGGCGTGTGGCCCTGTCGCTTCCCAACGCAACGGCCGCTGTCTTTTGAATGGCTTCTTCGCTTGGGTTTACACTCGGCGGCATGGCGGTCACTCGTGCGGCGGCTACGGCGCTCTTGGTTGTCGTGGCCTCGGCCTGTGCCACGGTGAGGCCGCTCCAGCCTGGAATGCGGGTGGAGGTGCTCACCCCCGTGGATCGGGTGCCGGTGCGCGATCCCGGGGTTTGGTCCACGTCACCGGGTCCTGCCGATCGTCAGCGGCAGCAGGTGCTGGTGAACCTGCGGGGGGCGTTGGCCGACGCTTTGACGAAAAAAGGGGTGCAGGTGTGCGAGGGGGAGCTGGAAGCGGCCTCGCTTGCCCCTCAACCCGCGAACCTGCGGGAACGGGCCCTGGCTGACCACGTGGACGCGGTGGTGCTGCCGGAGCTTGTTGCTTACGGCGAGGTGCGGCGCTCGTGGTTGTGGGTGCTTTTGGGGCAGGGCGTAGTGGCAGGTGTGGGGCATGGGGTGGCTGCCGCCAAGGTCACCGGACGGGCCCGGGATGGCTGGATCGTGGGGGGCGGGGAGTTCCTCCTGGAGACCGTCACCTGGGTTGGCGGGGCCTTGGTTGCTTCCCGAACCCTGGACCCGGTGGTGATCCGGCTTTGGGTGGTTCCCGCGCACGGGAAAATAGCCCGCAAAACCGGCGAGGGAATGCGACCGCTGGCCCAGTGGCTGCGGCGAGGCCCGCCGCGACCCCAGCGGGTGGCTTCCGTAGCCCACAAGGTGCTTTCCCGGCTTGCCAGCAAGCTGGTGGCTAAACCAACCAAGCGCTCAGGGGACGCTGATCTTCCCGTAAACGCCGCACGCTAGCTGCTCAGCTTGCTAAGCTTTTCCGGGCCGGCCACCCGCCGGCCTTGCCGCAGGGTCAGGGGTCTTGGCAAACAAGCTTCCGTTTCTCCACTGCTGTCCTTGGGTCCCGCTGCTTTGGTCGCCCGGCGATCCTTCTAACGGTCGTTTGCCTCTCGCCCAGCCTTCCTGGGTCAGCGCGAGCTTGATGCTGATGGCGGCGGCGCTGGCCCCCTCCCTGTGGTTGCAGGTTCGGCTTTCGGGGGAGCGGCCCCGCTGAGACGCGCGCTTTTAGCTTTTACCGGCCGCAGAGGGCCAAAACCTCTTTGACCAGCTTTTCGATGCCGGTGGCGGCTTCGGCAATGGAGCGGGCCAGCATGTAGGCCGGCGTGGTCACGATTTTGGCCTTTTGGTCCACCACCACGCCTTCCACCCCGCAGGCTTCGTGGCAGGCCCCCATCTTTTCCAAGGCCGCGGCGGTGTCCTTGTCGGTGCCGATGGTGAGCTTGGGGTGCTCCTGGCCCAGAAGCTTGGCAATGAGCGCCGGCGCAATGCAAATGGCGCCGATGGGTTTGCCCTGCTGGTGGACGCCCTGCACCACCCGCGCCACCTCCGGGTGCACCTGACAGTCGGCGCCTTTGAGGGCAAAGTCGCAGAGGTTTTTGGCGGCGCCGAACCCCCCGGGGAGGATCAAAGCGTCCAGCTCGGCGGGGTCCACCGTGGCCAGGTCGCGGATGTTGCCGCGGGCAATGCGCGCCGCTTCCACCAGCACGTTGCGCTTTTCCCCAGGGACCACGTCACCGGTGAGGTGGTTGATGACATGGAGCTGGTCCACGTTGGGAGCCATGGCCACGATTTCCGCCCCCGCCCGGTCTAAGGCCAAAAGCGTGATCACCGCCTCGTGGATTTCCGCACCGTCATAGACACCGCAGCCGGAAAGCAAGACACCCACTTTTACCTTGCCCATAGCGCACCTCCCGGTGGCATTTTACGAAACCTGGTGACACGGGTGTGGGATTTACGGAGTGTTGGCGGTAACCAAAAGCGCCATGCCCTGGCGGAAGAGGTGGTGCAGGCGGCGGGCGTCTTCCGGGTCCACCACCAGCACGATGCCCGGCGGCTCCTGGGGAACCTCTTCGTGGTGCGCCAAAAACGCCCAGCCTTCCTTCACCGCCTGGCGGAAGCGCTCCCATAAGCTGCGGGCGGGGAGGTCGTTGGCCACCCACAGAACCAGCGGGGAAGCTTCGCCCCCTTTGCTTCCGTTCTTGGTGAGCTCCACCCGGTACCGGCTTGGGGTTTCCGGGCGCGGCGTGGGGTTTGGGGTGGGGCCCTGGAGGGAAGGGGTGGGTTTTGCAGCCCCTTCCTCCTCTTCTTCCTCGGCGCTTCTTGCCGGGCGCAAGCTTGGCGGCGCAATAACCTCGCGATCGGTATCGCCCGGGCCCTGCAGGACCTCCAGGATCACAGGGACCTCCAACGCCAGGGGTTCGGGAGGCTGGTAAAAAGGCTGCCGTGTGGCGGCCTCCACCGCCTTGACCACCACCTGATCCAGCACCACCCCCCGGGCCTTGATTTGCAGGAGCCTCTCGCCGAGGTCCAGCTTAAGGTACACGTTGGGCTTGCGGGCTAGGGAAGCCTCCAGCTCTAACCCGGCCACGGCGGCCGGGGAAAGGGGCGCTTCCCCGGCCCACGCTGCCAGGCTAGTAAAGGTACACGCGAGTGCCAATCGGCACGTGGTGGTAAAGGTACTCAAGGTCCTCGTCTCCCAACCGGATGCAGCCGTGGGTCACCCGCCGGCCCAAAAGCGACTTGAACAGGGTCCCATGGATGATGTAGCCGTCCCCCATGTAAAGCCCGTAATCCCCCAGGGAATAGGGGTCCACGCGGTCGGGCGAACCCGGGGGAGGCGGCTCTTCTCCTTCCTCAATGAAAGCCCAGTCCGGCTTCATCCACACCGGGTTTTTCTGTTTTCGCTCGATGATCCGCTCGCCCAGGGGCGTGTCAAACACCCATTTTCGCTTGTTACGGGGATCAATGAGCACGATGCCGGTACCGGTGGAACACAAAGCCTCCCGCACCACCTTGCCGTCCTCGACCAGACGCAAGCGGTTGCGGTAGGTGTCCACCACGATGTAAAGCCCCTGGGGACGCACCCGCTCCAGCGTGGTTCTGGCCTTGGCGGCCCGGGACTTCAAGACGTTCGGGGAAAGTTGCGCCAGTTGTGGGTCGGTCACGGTGACCAGGGGCATCAGCGTCAAGGGGTTGCCAAAGCGGGCCAAGACCAGGGCGCCGCCCACGGTGAGCACTAGCAGCACCAGCGGCACCAGCACCAGAAGAAGCGGAAAGGATTTCCGGGGTGTGCTCTCGGGAGTGGAAAGGTCGGGTTCAGTGCTCATAGGTGCCCACGATGGTGACCGGTGTGCCTACTTGCGCCCAGGCGAACACTTTATCCATATCGGCGTTGCGCAGGGCCACGCAGCCGTCGGTCCAATCTCGCCCTTCGCCGCCGTCACCGTGAATTTCGATGAGGCTGCCGATGCCGGCGCGCCAGGGTATCTTACCCTGGCTTCTCGCTTGCAGGAAGCGGGCGCGGTCCTGGTCGTTGGGGTAGTTGATGAGCAGTGCTTTGTAGTACTTGGTGGCTGCGCCTTGCTTTTTCTGCACCACCTTGTACCGACCCTCGGGGGTGGCGCGGTCGCCGGCGTGCTGCTTGGGACGCAAGCCGTTGGCTCCCAGCTCGGCGGGGAAGCTGGCGAGGAGCGTGCCGTCCCGGTAAACGGACAGCCGGCGCTTGAGCTTATCTACGATGATCACCACGATCCCTTGCTCGCGGGATTCCCGCAGCGTTTGCTCCACCCAATCCCGCCACTGGCGCCGGAGGTTGGGGTCCGAAAAGCGGGCGTGGAGGGCTCCAAACTCCCGGTGGACGATGGCCAGGTCGCTGATGGCAGCCCGGGCCAAATCGCTGGCTTCGCCCCATTGGCCCAGGCGGGCTAGGGCTTGGGCCCGGCCCAGGGCACCCTTGGCGCGTTGGAACGCTGCGGCCTCGCGCCGGCCCATGCCGGTTTCGGAAAGCTCCTGCTGGGCGCGAGAGAGCTCGTTGGTGGCTTTGGCGAAGACCTGCTCGAACTGCTGGCGAGCGGCAAGCTGCCTTTCTCGCTTTTCCCGCACCGTCACCGAGGCCAACTTGGCAAGACGCAACCAAGCCGCTTCTGTTCGACCGGGGGTGTGGTCCCAGAACGGGGCCTCCCGCTCAAAAGCAGTGATGCTTTCAGCATCGGCCAGCAGCCGCTCCAGCATCCTCGCAGATTGCGGCTGGCTGGCGCGCAGCTCGGAAATGGCCTTTTTGACGGCCGTTCGGGCAGGCTCCACCGCCGGCGGCGCCGGGCGAGACCCGCAGCCCAGCGCCAACACCACCAGCGCCAAAAAGAGGGGCCGGCGGCATAAGCCTGCCGCCGGCCCGAAGGAAAACCCTACCACTTCAGTTAGCACTTGATCTTGGTCTTGGCGTTGGCAAGCTCGGTGGCCAAGTTGTCCAGCTGGCCCTTGAGGCTCTCGGCCTGAGCCTTGGCGCCGAAGAAGTCCTCGCGGTTGAAGGTATCCTCAAGCTGGTTCACCTGGTTGGCCAGACCGTCCAAGTTGCCCTTCTGGAGCTCCAGGTCCTTCTTGAGGTCCTTGGGCTTCCGGCGGCACTTCTCGAGGTCCGCCAGGGCCTGCTGGGCAGCGGTGAGAGAAGCCTTGGCAGCGTCAATAGCCGCGCGAGCCTCGTTCTTGGCCTTCTCCTTACCAGCAATGCCAGCTTCCTTGGCCGCGTTGGCTGCCGCGGTGGCGTCAGCAATCAGCTGCTTGGCCTTGGTGTAGGAACGGAACAAAGCGAACTTGGCGTTCTGAGCTTCCACCTCGGCGTTGGCAGCGTTCACCGCCTGCTGGGCCTTGTCCCACTCAGCAGCGGCGTACTTGGGGGCCTCAGCCTGCTCAGCAGCAGCCAGGGCCGCCTTCATGGCGTCCAGTTCCTGCTGGGGCGGCTTGGCGCAACCCACGGCCAAAATCGCCACGACCAACACTAACAACCCAACCACAACGTTCTTACGCATCGTCTCCTCTCCTTTCCTCCTCCTATAGAGGTTCGCACCGTTTGCGGTGCTGGTTTGTAATGCTACGCCAAAATTTTCAGCGTGACAAGAGTCCATGGTCTTCCGACTGGGGTGGGCATCACCTCCCCGGGGCTTCCCCCGGGACCTTGCTTTTACTCCTGTTTTGCGGTGCTGTCAAGGGCACCCAGGTTGCGGCGGAGGCGTTCGTAGGTCAGCCGGCGCAGGGGGCTGCCTTCCGCAAGCTTGGCCCAGGCCTCGGCGTCAAGCCCGGCAAGCTCGCTGACGCTTAGGGTCGCCAGATGGGCACGGGTGGGGAGATGGGGGTTGACCTGGAGCGGGGCGTGGCGGTTCCAGGGGCAGCAGGTTTGGCAGAGGTCGCAGCCGAAGAGGTATCCGGAAAGCTGGGGAGGGTGGTCGGCATCAAAGGCGGATTTGTGCTCGATGGTCAGGTACGAAATGCAACGGCGGGCGTCCAGCTGGTAAGGCCCCCGCAGCGCTTCCGTGGGGCAGGCGGCAAGACAGGCGGTGCAGGAGCCGCAGTGGTCAGTTTCCGGTGAATCGGGAGGTAAAGCCACGGTGGTGATGAGCTCCCCCAAAAGCAGCTCGGACCCCAGTCGGCGGTTGATGAGGCAGGTGTTTTTGCCGATCCACCCCAGCCCAGCCCTTTGCGCTACCTCTTTTTCCAAAAGCGGCCCGGAGTCCACTACGATCCTGAACTGTGCTTCGGGAAACAGCCCCACAAGATGCTCACCGAGCTTGAGGAGCTTTTTGCGGATGACCTTGTGGTAGTCCCGGCGGCGAGCGTAGCGGGCCACCCGCACATGCCCGGAGGGAAGCGGCCCATCGGGGGGATCGTGGTAGGCGCATGCGACGCAAATCACCGAGCGGGCGCCGGGGAGGAGGGCATCGGGGTTTCCGCGGAGGGTTGCGGTGCGGGCCATGTAGGCCATCTCGCCGTGGAACCCCATCGCCAGCCACGCTGCCAGGTGGCGTTGGCCTTCCAGGGGTTCGGCGGGAGCTACCCCAAAGAGGTCAAAGCCCAGGGTTTTTAGGGCGTAAGCTCGCAGGGCCTCCTTTGCTTCGTGGTGAGCGCGCTCCACAGGGCTAGAATAGCCCCATGCTTCCCGCGCTGCTTGTGGTGGTGGCGGTGGTGCAAACGGGCGGTGTGGTCACCGTGGAGCTCCCCGCCGGGAGGGAATTGGGCCGTTTTCCCCTTGCCAGCCACACTATGGGCGTGTTTGTGGCTCCCGATGGGGCGCTGTGGCTTCCTTCTGCTGAACGTGAGGAAACCGTGGTGGCGCGTTTGGGCCAGGCAGGGGAAACCATCGGTGGGCGGCTGGTGCCGCTCTTCTTCCGCGAGCCCGATCGGCTGTACGCGGTGTTTCCGGGAGAGCTTGTGGCTCTCGCTTACCCTGAGCGGGTTCGCATTGCCTCTTGGCCCTTGCCCCGGGGGCTTTCACCTACCTTTGCCGCGTGTTCCCACGACGGGCGGGTGGTGGCGGTTTTGACCACGGCGCCGCCCGCCCAGGTGGTGCTGGTTTTCCCGTTCGACCAGGGACAAACGGCCACGGTCCCGCTTTCCGGCTTTCCCTCTCCTCGCCTTTTAGCTTTGAGCGATGGATTCTTGGCGGTGGGCGGGGAGGGCCGGGTGGGGCTTTGGCCGCTGGGATTTAGCGAAGGCGTACAGGTGAACGTGCCGGGAACGGTGGCGGGCATGGCCTGGTCCCCGGACGGCCGGGAGCTTTTCCTGCTTTTGGCTGCCCCGGGAAGCGAGGTGTGGCGGGTCCCGGTACCCAAGAAGGCCTCGCGGGTGCCCAAACCCAAGCGGGTTTGGCAAGGTGAAGGGGAGCCTCGAGCGCTGGCGCTCACCGAGGAGGGGCTTTTAGTTTTGGAAGACCAATCGGTGCACTTGCTGAGCCCGAAGGGGCGGGAGCTGGGCCAGGGGGCGGTGGCGGGAGGTTACGCCCTGGGGGTCATCCCATCCCGGCCGATTTCGGGTGCGGTACCCTGGAGTGACTCCCAGCCTTGATCTGCAGCCTTTTACATCAGTTTGCCGAAAGCAGGGTTGGCTGGCGGGTAGAATGACGGCGGAGGTGTTTGTGGGAAAAGCCTGGGCAGTGGTGGCGCTGGTTCTTGTGCTCTCGGCGTGCCAGACGGTGGCACCGGGAGCCGTTGACCAGGGCGAGAAGGTTTTAAGTTTGGTGGCACAGGCGCAGTTTGAGCTGGCCGAGGGGCGGGTGGAAAAGGGGCTTGCGCTTTTTGCCGAAGCCGTGCGTCTGGACCCCCGGTCGGCGGAGCTGCGGGAGGAGTACGGCTTGGCTTTGGCCAGCGCGGGCCTGCGGGAGCAGGCCCTTTCCGAGTTGCGAAAGGCCGCCACGCTTTCGTCCGAGGGGGAAGCGGTGCTGGGGCTTTTGGCGGCTCAGGGCGCGGGATCCCGGGAGGATTTGCAGGAAGCGGTGGTTCACCTGGAAAAAGGGCAGGCCTTTGCCCCTTACGCCGATCGGGTGCGACAGAGCCTCATCGAGGCTTACCTCAGACTGGGGCAGGGTGCCAAAGCCTGGGCGCAGGTGGAGCCGCTGTTGGCGGAGCACCCGGAAAGCCCCTGGCTGCACCTGGTAGCTGGGCAAGCGCTGCGGCAGTTGGGGCGCTTTTCGGAAGCGGAAGGGCACCTGCAAAAGGCCCGGGGGGTTCCGGAGTTTTCCGCGCAAGCCACAGGGGAGCTGGTGGAGGTGCTGGCCCAGCAGGGGAAGTTCAAGGAAGCGGCGGCCTTGGTGGGAGAAGCGGTGCGGCAGGGAGGGGCGCCCACCCTGCCGGGCCTGGTGCGTTGGGCGACGCTGCTGGTGCGGGCCAGGGAGGAAGCCAAAGCGGTGGAGGTTTTGGATGAGGCTTTATCCCGCGACCCCAACTTCACCGATGCGCTGATCCTGCGGGCGGCGGTGGCGTTCCGCCAGGGAAAGGCCGACGAGGCCGAGCACTTCTACCGACGAGCGCTGGCGGCCTCCCCCGATGACCCCGATGCCCTTTTGGGCCTGGCCCGTCTTTACCTGGAGTTGCGGCGCTTTGATGAAGCCCGGCCGCTTCTGGTCAAGGCGCGAGAGGTGGTGCAGCAACACGAGGACGCGCTACCGGGGGCGATAGCCGAGGTGGCCGAGGAGCAGGCGGCTCTGGAGCTGGTGGCGCGGGCCTACGACCGGGCGCTGCCGTTCCTGCAGGAGCTGGCCAAAAAACCGCTGGAGCGCCGGGGTCTGGCGCTGTGGGCTGAGTACTTTCGAGCCCAGGAGCGGTGGAGCGAGGGTTTGGCGTTCTTCAAGAACGCCAGTGCCGTCGAAGATCCCCAGACCTTGCGCCTTCTCCGCTCCATCAAAGCCGAGTTTTTGCTTTTTGCCGGCAGCCGCGAGGAGGCGCTTGCTGAGCTTGCCGCAATGGCCGGTGGCGAGCTGGAGGATGCGCGGGCGGCGGTGGGAACGGCCATGCGCAGCAAGCTTTACAAAGAAGCGGTGGCTTGGGCTAAGAAAGCGCTGGAGCGCTTCCCAGGGGATGGCGAGCTCACCTTTTCCCTGGCTGCCGCCCTGGAGCGCTCGGGCCAGTTTGCCGAAGCTGAAAAGACCTTTCGCCTGCTTTTAGCCAGCGATCCGGAAAACGCTTCGGCGCTTAACTATCTGGGTTACATGTTTGCCGACCGCGGCGAAAACCTCACCGAGGCTAAGGAGCTCATCGAAAAGGCGGTGGCTTTGGATCCCCTTTCCGGTGCCTATCTCGACTCCCTGGGCTGGGTTTACTTCCGCCTGGGGGATTGGGATCGCGCCGAAAAGTACCTCACCGAAGCCGCTACCCTGGAGCCCTTCGACCCCACGGTGCACGAGCACCTGGGCGACCTTTTCCAGGCCCGGGGCCAGGTGGAAAAAGCCAGGGCTTCCTGGCAGCGGGCTTTGGAGCTGAAGCCCGACGAAGAGGGGCAGGAGGAGCGCATTAAGGCCAAGCTGGCGGGGCTTCCCCATGCGCCAGCTCCTTAAGCTTGTGCTGCTGGCCACGCTGGGATGCAGCACGGCCCCGGGACCGCTGCCGAACCTTTCGGAAGTTGCCGGAGACCCGCCGTTCTTCCGCGCCCTCTACCGGCTGGAGTGCTGTGGTTTGCGGGGGCTTCAGCTGGTAGTGGCCCACGGGGCAAGGGGAACCTCGCTGGAAGTGGTGGGAGGTCCTGGGGGGGTGGGTTTTGCCGCGTGGGTGGAGGGGGATGAGGTGGTGCAGCGGGTAGAGGGCAGGTGTTTGGCAGCCACCCGGACAGGAGGGCTTCCCCTTCCCGACGGCTCGGCGCTGCCTATTGCCGAGAAGGCCTTCGCCAGCTTGCTTTCGGGGAGATTACCGGCCGGGGGACAGGCAGTGGCTGCCCATCGGTGGTCGGGTGTGGTTGGCGGCGGTCGTCTGGAGCTGGAGCTGGCCGGGGGGCCCACCCGCTGGGTGCGGGGTTGGCTTTGGCCTTCGGGAAGCGCGGAGCCGGTGCGCCTTGCCGCCCGGAGCCACCACGGCCGGGTGCCGGGGGAAATTCAGGTTTTGGGTCCCTTCGGCGAGGTAAGGCTTTCCCTGGTGGAGTTCCAGCCGGTGTTAGGCGTTCCGGAACCTCCCTGGTTGGGGCTTCCCCGCTGCGCGGTGCCATGACGCGGATGGTGGTGCGTTGCCCGGCCAAGGTTAACCTCCACCTGGAGGTTTTGGGCTTGCGCCCCGATGGCTACCACGAGGTGCGGACGCTTTTGGCCGCCGTGGGGCTCTGGGATGAGCTGGAGGTGGAAGCGGCGCCGCCGGGGGTTTGGGAGCTGCGGGTGGAGGGCGGGGTGAGCCTTCCGGCGGACAACACGGTGTGGCGGGCGGCCAAGCTTCTGCTTTCCGCCTTTCCGGATGCCGGTGGCGCAAGGGTAGTGCTGCGCAAGGGCATCCCGGCCGCGGCCGGCCTGGGGGGTGGCTCGGCGGATGGCGCTGCAGCGCTGGTGGCGTTGGCCAAGCTCTGGGGCCTTCCGGTGGAGCCGGGGCAGCTGGTGGCCATGGCCTCCGAAATCGGCTCGGACGTGCCGTTTTTCCTCTTTGGGGGTGCCTGCTGGGCCACCGGAAGGGGGGAGCAGGTGTTGCCGCTTCCCGATCTTCCCCGTTACGGGGTGGTGGTGATCCCCGGGCAGGAACCGGTGTCCACACCGGCGGTGTACAGGGCCTGGGATGAGGCCCAGCAGGAGAGTGCGCTGCCGTCTTTCGAGCCTGCTCCCGGGTTGCCCAGGCCCGGAGCTGGCTGGCACGAAGGTGAGGGCTTTTTCCTCTATGATTGGCTGGTGGGGAAAGGCGAGCTGCCGTTTGCCAAATTGCGCAACGACTTGCAAGCTGCGGCCATTGCTCTCTTCCCATGGATTGGCGAGAACCTGGCGCTTTTGGCTCGCTTTTCGCCGCTTACTGCCATGGTTTCTGGGAGTGGGGGAACGGTCTTTGGGCTGTTTCGGGATGAGGGGGAAGCGGTGCGGGTCGCCGCTGAGCTTTCCCCTCGGCAGGCGGTGGCGGTGCCGCTGCTTCGCCGGGAGGAGTCCCAGCTTTTGGCTCACGCTGAGTAAGGAGGCTTGTTATGGAAATCACGGAAGTGCGGGTTAACCTCAACCGCCAAGGGCGGGTCAAGGCTTTTGTGCAAGTCGTTATTGATAACGCCCTGCTGATTGGCGATCTCAGGGTCATGGAAGGCAAGGAAGGAACGCTGTACGTGGCCATGCCTTCCCGCAGGCTGCGCAACGGCTCTTTCAAAGACGTGGTGCACTTTCTTTCCACCGATGCCCGCCGGCAGCTGGAGGAGGCTGTTTTGGCCGAGTACCAGCGTCTGGCGCAGGAGCTCGGGGATCCCGAGGTGCACCCGCGGTTGCGCCAAACCCTCCAAAAGCTCTTGGGTGAAGCGTACTGGAGCGGTGAAAGTTTCGATGAAGAGTAGTGTTTTTGTCATCAATTGACAAATTGTGAATTCTTTCTTAAATTGACGGCGGAGGGGAGGACCGGATGAGCCTTCGAAGCGACCGCCGGTGGTTTGCAGTTTTAGGCCTTTTGGTGGCTACCGCAGCCACCTCTGCTCCCCGGGACGAGTGCCTTTCCTGCCACGGGAGTGTGGAAGACGTCCAGGCGGCCGCAGAGAGCTTGGGTGCCCACCTCGCTCCGGGGCGGCTTTCGGCGCTGGTGGTGGCCGTGGGCCCCGATTCGGTGCACGATTCCTTGGCCTGCCTCGACTGTCACCCCAGGGCTTCCCAAGTTCCCCATCCTAAGGGCATGAGCCGGGAAAACCCGTGCCTGGGGTGTCACGGGGATGCCGCCGCCGCGGTGAGCCGCTCGGTGCACAAAGACCCCTTGGGCCAGGGGAGCTTCCGCGCCCAGTGCTGGCACTGTCATGGCGCTCACGATGTCCGGCCGAGCCAGGATCCCAAATCGAGCCTGGCGCCGGCCAACGTGGCCGGCACCTGCCTTCACTGCCACAACAAGCAGGAGTACCTGGTGGGCGTGCACGGTCACGGGGTGCAGCTGGCGGGGCTTGATCTCGCGGCCACCTGCGTCTCTTGCCACGGCGGCCACGACATCTTGCCGGCCAAGGACCCAGCTTCTCACGTGCATCGCCTAAGCGTGCCCACAACGTGCGGGACCTGCCACCGGCGGGTTACGGAGGTTTACCTAGCCTCGGTGCACGGACGGAGCTTAAGCGCGGGGAACGCGGACGTTCCAACCTGCACCGATTGCCATGCCGCCCACGCCACTTTGGACCCGCGTTTGCCGCGTTTTCGCAACGTTTCGCCGGAAATGTGCGCCCGTTGCCACGCCGACCCCAAGGTTGCCGGCAAATACGGGCTGCGCGCCGAGGTTTTTGATACCTACGTTGCCGATTTTCACGGGACCACGGCTGAGCTTTTCGTCGCCACCAGCCCCGATCAACCTTTGAATAAGGCCGTCTGCTATGACTGTCACGGCTATCATGATGTGGAATCGGTGCGAAAGCTGGGAACCGAAAAGGTGGAGGAGCGCCTCCTCAAGCGCTGTCAGGTCTGTCATCCGCGGGCCAGCAAGAAGTTTTTGTCGGCGTGGACGGCGCACTACGTACCGGATCGGGAGCGTTACCCGCTGATTTACTACGTGCGGCTGTTTTACCAAGTGGTAATCCCGTCAACGGTTGGGTTTTTCCTGGCCTACATTGCCCTTGATGTGTGGGCCCGGCGTCGGCAGCGGAGGCCACAATGAACCCGGGACGGATCCGCAGGTTTTCCACATGGCAAGTGGTGAGCCACGCGATCATGGTGGTGTGCTTTACGCTCTTGGCCTTGACCGGGCTGCCGCAAAAGTACCCGGAGCAAGCTTGGGCTAAGGGTCTCATCCTCATCTTTGGCAGCGTTGAACGGGCCCGCTGGCTCCATCACCTCTGCGGCACCATCATGGCGATCCAGCTGGTGGTGCACCTTTTGGAGCTCCTGTGGTTGCACATGGTCCGGCGCTATCCCACCACAATGCTTCCACGGCTCAAAGATATCCAGGATTTCCTCCAGCAGGTGCGCTACAACCTGGGGTTGGTTGCCGAGCCTCCCCGTATGGAGCGCTACACCTTTGCGGAAAAAATCGAGTACCTGGCGCTTATTTGGGGGACCGTGTTGATGGTGGGCACCGGTCTCATGCTGCTTTACCCCATCCGTTGGGCGGAGGTCATCACCGGCCAAGGCGTGATTGCCGCCAAAACCGCCCACGGTGGGGAGGCTATTCTCGCGGTGTTGTCCATTCTTACGTGGCACAGCTATTTTGTGCACCTGCGGCATTTCAACAGGTCCATGTTCACCGGTTACTTGGAAGAAGAGCTTTACGCCGAGGAACACCCGCTGGAGCTGGAGCAAATCCGCCGAGGGGAAGTGCCAAAACCGGAGCCGCCAGCGCTGGCGAGGGTGCTGGTTTTCATTGTGGTCACAGCCTTATTTGTTTTGGGGAGCCTGTGGCTTTTGTGGTGGATGCGTTGGTCCCCCGGTTTGCTTTGATCCTATGGAGGCAACATGAGGATGCAGGCTCTTTTGGCCAGCGTGGCACAGGTAGAAGAAACCCTGCCCCTGTTACCCCGTGGGCTTCGGCTTGCCGTCCGAATTTTTCTTGGGCTTTTAATTGCGGGGATGCTTTTTTACGTGATCGTGGAGCAAATTGGCAGCCGGCGGAGGCCTTGACATGACCACACCACCGAAAAAGGGTCAGGAAGTGATCCGGTTTACGAAGGTAGAGCTTGTCCAGCATTGGGTGTTGATGGTGACGCTTTTGGGCCTGGCGCTCACCGGGCTGGCCCTCTTTGCCCATGGGACCTGGGTGGGGAAGGTGCTCGTGGCGCTAGAAGGCGGCATGGAATCCCGGGGCATTTTGCATCGGGTTTTTGCCGTGATTTTGATGGCGTTGACCTTGTGGCACTTCGGCTACGTTTTGTTTTCCCCAAGGGGGAATGAGCAACTGCGGGCCATGGTGCCGCGAGGGGCTGACATCCAGGGCGTGATAGGTATGCTGCGCTATTACCGTGGAAAGCAGCAGGAACTCCCGGAGTTTGGCCGATTTACCCCGCTGCAAAAGCTCCAGTACTGGGGAGCCGGTTTGGGCTCGCTTTTGATGATCCTCACGGGGCTTTTGCTTTGGTTTCACACCGAGGCCATGGCGGTGCTTCCTAAATGGTTTTTCGACATCACCGCGGTCATTCACGGTTACGAAGGGCTTTTGCTGTTTTTGGTGCTCTTTGTCTGGCACATTTACATCGTTCACTTCAGTCCGGGAAACTTCCCCATGTCCCGAACCTTTTTGACCGGAAAAATCACGGCAGAAAAGCTTTGGCGCGACCATCGGGCGGAGTACCGGGCGCTTTTTGGCGACGAGCCACCGGTGGAGGAATGATGAGGCGGTGGGTTGGTTGGTGGATGCTTGGTTGCGCATTGGCAGTGGCGGCGGGGGCCCAGCAAACGGGTTCAGAAGTTCGCCAGTGCAGCATCTGTCACGGTAGGCGTGAGTTCAAGAAGGTGCAGCCGGACGGCTCGGTACGAGCGCTGTTTGTGGACGAGCGCGAGCTTGCCCAGTCGGTTCACGCCAAGTGGCACTGCTTGGACTGCCACGCCGATATCACCGCTATTCCCCACCCTCCACGGCTGGAAAAGGTCAGGTGCCAGCGCTGTCACTTTCCCGGCAACCCGGTGGGCGCACCTGAGGACGTGAACTACCAGGGCTACGTGGAGTCGGTGCACGGGCGTTTGCAGCGGGCGGGCAACCCCAAAGCACCTCTCTGTCAGGACTGCCACGGCAGTCACGACGTGCAGAAGGCGAAGGCTCCCAATTCAAAGGTATACAAAAGCCATGTGCCGTTGACTTGCGGGCGTTGCCATGAGGGAGTGCTCGACGTCTACCGCCGGTCGGTTCACGGCCAAGCGCTCCTTCTCAAGCAAAACTTGGACGCCCCTTCCTGCACCGACTGCCACGGTGAGCACCAGATCCTCCCCAAAAAAGAAAAGGCCTCAGAAATTTCTGCCTCCCATATTCCCGAAACCTGCGGGCGTTGCCACGGGTCTTTGGAGTTCAACCGGAAGTACGAAATTCCCGTGAACCCGGTGAAGACCTTTAAGCACTCTTTCCACGGAATTGCCAATGAGTTGGGGTCGGTAAAGGTGGCCAACTGCGCCTCGTGTCATACGTCCCACGCCGTTTTGCCACCGTCTGATCCGGCTTCTTCGGTGAACCCGGAAAACATCCCCAAAACCTGTGGCAAGGCAGGCTGCCACCCCGGCGCCAACGTCAACTACGCTCGCGGTCGTTTTCACATTGATCCGAGCCAGAGAGATGCAGGCGTTGTGTACTGGGTGGCGCTGTTCTTCAAGTACCTTACCGCGGGCACGCTGGCAGCGCTGTTCCTGCATATTCTCCTGGACCTCCGAGCCAAGCTCAGGAAGAGGACGGCCCATGACTGAAAAACCCAAAGCCGCCTTGAAGCAAGCCATCGTTGAGGAACTTATTCAGGTTCACAAGCTTGAGCTTGAGGAAGCGCAAAAGCTTGCCGCCAAGCTTGAACCAGAGGTGGAGAAGCGCTTTTCCACCTGGGTGCGCCGCGAGCTTTACTGGCATAAAAAAAAGACCGAGAAAAAGGCTGCGGTTCAAGCCCAAGCCGCCCCAATGGAGGAGGAAGGGGAGTTCTTCGAACGGCTTTCCTTAAACGTGCGTTTGCAGCATGGGCTCATGGCGCTTTCGGTGATCGTCCTGATCATCACCGGCCTTCCCCTTAAGTTCCACGAGAGCTTCTGGGCTAAAGAACTCATCGCGTTTTTGGGTGGACCCGATGTCACACCCATTATCCATAGGGTGGCAGCTACGTTGCTGGCTTTCGTTGGCTTTTGGCATTTGCTTTATATTGCCTTTACCCGTGAGGGGAGGGAGAATTTCCGACTGCTTTTGCCCCGGTGGCAGGACGCCAAAGACGCGGCGCAGCAGATCAAGTACTACCTGGGCCTCACCGACACCAAACCGAAGTTCGATAAATTCAGCTACGTGGAGAAGTTCGACTACTGGGCGGTGTACTGGGGCATGGTCATCATGATCGGCTCTGGCACGGTCCTGTGGTTTACCGAGTGGTTTTTGAAATACGTCCCCAAATGGGTCACCGACATTGCCAAAGAAGCCCATTCGGATGAGGCTTTGCTGGCAACGTTGGCCATCATCATCTGGCATTTTTACAACGTCCACCTAAACCCGCATTCTTTCCCCATGAACAAAACCTTTATTACCGGGAAAATCAGCGAGCGACAAATGAAGGAAGAACACCCCCTGGAGTACGAACGCCTGATGAAGACGCGTTCAGGGCAAGGAGGTGAGGCGTGAGGCACCTGCTGCTCGCCATTTGGGAAGGCATCATCGAGCATCGCCGCGCTCTCCTCCTGCTTCTGGCGTGGATTGCAGCTGTGGTTTTTGTTTTTCACGCGGTGTTCTTCTTTGCTTCTTCCTCCTCTTCGCTTTGCGAATCCTGCCACATCATGAAACCGTACGTGGAAATGTGGCGGCAATCTACCCATCGGGATGTGGCTTGCGTTTACTGCCA
The DNA here is from genome assembly GCF_000687145.1 of Thermoanaerobaculum aquaticum. Lineage (NCBI taxonomy): Bacteria > Pseudomonadati > Acidobacteriota > Thermoanaerobaculia > Thermoanaerobaculales > Thermoanaerobaculaceae > Thermoanaerobaculum > Thermoanaerobaculum aquaticum. The sequence goes on along the minus strand of NZ_JMFG01000008.1, from coordinate 133,235 downwards.
TACCGAATACCGCTACGTGCTTTCCCGCACGTACCTCAAATACGCGTTGGGGATTTATACGACCCAGTTGCGGGCGGAAGTCCCCGACGGCCGCTGCCTGGCCTGCCACGAAAAGCAAAACCTCGACACCGATAAGGTGTTTTTGAAGGACATTCACTTTTCGCACCAGGACCACCTGGGTGAGATGCGCCGGGGCAAGCGTTTGCACTGCACCTCCTGTCACTCAGGCCTTGTCATGGGCGAAACCGAGGCCGCCACCCACGTGGGGGTGGACGAAGCGGTGTGCTTTACCTGCCACTTCAAGGGGGCCGAACAGGGGCAGGCGGTAACGGGGTGCCTGGTGTGTCACGGGCCGCCGAAAGTGGTGGTCACCCACCAGGGCTTCCAGTTTGATCATGGCACCTACTTGCAGCGGGGTGTGCGCTGCGAAACCTGCCACACCGAGGTCACCCGCGGAGATGCCAACGTTCCGGTGGAGCGCTGCGCGGCCTGTCACGTATCGCGAGCCGAAGCCATTGGCGACAGCCAGCGGATTCACGAAATTCATTTGCGAAAGCACGCCATTGACTGCAAGCGCTGCCACAACCGCATGGAGCACGGCAAGATTGCCATGGCGGCGGCGTTGGGCGAGCGGTGTGAGAACTGCCACAAGCCGGAGCACACCGCCCAGGAGCAAATGTACGTGGGCATTGGCGGCAAGGGCGTTCCCGATATGCCGTCCACCATGTTTTTGGCGCGGGTGGCGTGCGATTCCTGCCACGCGGAACCTGGCTCTGATCCCCGGGTGGGGGCGGAGAAGCTGCGGGCTTCCTGCGTCCACTGCCACGGCGCCGGCTACGACCGCATGGTGGACGACTGGATTCGGGAGCTGGGCGAGCTGCGGGGCCTCGTGGAGCGGGCTCTTGCCCAAGCGGAAAACAACGTAACCCGCATGGGCACCCGGGGCCAGCAGTACCGTCGCGGTCTCGAAGAGGCGTGGCACAACGTGCGCTTTGTGACCCGGGGTCATGGGGAGCACAACGTCCGCTACGCGGTGGAGCTGCTACGCTACGCCCTGGAGCAAGCCCGGCGGGTTCCTGGGGTAGCGGTGCCTAGCTCGCCGATTTTGGCTTCGGAAAGCGGGTACTGCCGGGTTTGCCATTCCACCAGCCACCTGGCTTTGCGGCTGGAGTTTGCCAACATGGGCTTTGAGCACAGCCGCCACTTAGGCGCTGGATTGTCCTGCGACAGCTGCCACAGTGTGGAGGAACACGGGAAAACCACGATTGTGGCTGAAGGCTGCATGTCCTGCCATCACAGCCCCAAGCAGGCTCAACCCTGCAGCCGTTGTCACCAAGCCCAGGCCAGTTTGGCTGCGGGTGAGGCGGTGGGTACCGGCTTTAAGGGGGACCCTGACCCCATGGCTGCTGCCGGCGTGGAGTGCAGCGGGTGTCACGACTTGAAGCGCCAAGAACCGCTGGTAGCCAGCGTCCAAAAGGCCTGCGTGAGCTGCCACGAGGAAGGCTACGACGCCATGCTGGTGGAGTGGATCAACGAGGACCAAAATAGGCTGCAGGAGCTGGCGGTGCTTTTGGCCAAAGCCAAGGCGGCTAAGGTTAATCCCGAAGCCCTCAGGGAAGCCGAGGCTCTTTACAACGCCTTGCTCAAGGCCAAAGGGGTGCACAACATGGACCTGGCGGCCAAGGCTGCAGCCAGGATACGTTCGCTGGTGGGACAGGCAATTCCCACAAGCCGTTGATTTGTAAACGAAAACACGATAGCTTGCAAACTCCTTCACAAGGGGTTAGTATGGTCTCGGGGGGTGGCCCCGCAGGGAGGAACGGAGATGAAAGCAAGCTACGGACTGGTTGCGGGTGCTTTTTTGTTAGCAGCGGTGGGCTCGAGCAACGCGCAGCACAGCTACATTGGGGCGGAGAAGTGCAAAATGTGCCACAAGCTGCAGTACGATTCGTGGCTTACCACCAGGCATGCCAAAGCCACGGAAACCGCTAAGGCCAGCACCAAGTGGAAGTTTGATGCGTCCTGCCTTTCTTGCCACGCCACCAACAAGGACGAGGCGCTTTCGGGTGTGCAGTGCGAGGCGTGCCACGGCCCGGGTTCGGATTACAAGACCATGTCCATCATGAAGGACCGGGAAAAGGCCGTTGCCAACGGCCTCATCATTCCCACTCAGGAAACCTGCAACAGCTGCCACGATGGGAAGGACCACCACAAGCCGGTGAAGTTTGACCGCGAGCTGGTGCACGCCCACAAGAAGTAGTGGCGAAACGGGGGGCCGGTTCCGGCCCCTTTTTTGTTGAAAACGCAAAAAAAGATTTTCCGGCGGGGGGAGCATGGCCGAAGGAACCTTGCGTAAAATGAGTTGGGCCAAACGATTGCAAATTATTGCAATCGCTGTCGCGGTCCTGGCTGCGGTGTTTTTCGGGTTTTTGGAATACACCCAGCGGCCACAGTTCTGCGTTACCTGCCACTACATGGAGCCTTACTACCAGTCCTGGCAGCAATCTTCCCACAACCAGGTGAGCTGCCTCAAGTGCCATTACCCTCCCGGTTTCAAGTCGGTTATTCGCGCGAAAATCGTTGCGATCTCGCAGGTGGTGCAATACGTGACCAAGACCTACGGCACCAAACCCTGGGCGGAGGTGGAAGATGCGGCGTGCTTGCGTTCCGGTTGCCATGAGACCCGGCTTTTAGCCGGCACGGTGCCCTTTGGCCCCGACGGCACCATTCGCTTTGACCACTCCCATCACCTCAAGGATCTCAAGCGCGGCAAGCAACTGCGCTGTACCTCCTGCCACGCTCAAATCGTGCAAGGACAGCACCTTACGGTGACTCCCTCCACCTGCTTCCTGTGCCACTTTAAGAGCGTGTCTTGGCAGCAGGACCTTTCTCGCTGCCAGACCTGCCACGACGTCACCAAAATCCCAGCCAACCGCTTTGACCACCGCCACATCTTGGCCAACAAAGTGGACTGCAAGCGGTGCCACGGCGACATTACCCGTGGTACCGGGGAGGTTCCCCGCCAGCACTGCCTTTCCTGCCACAACGAAGCTGACCGCCTGGCCAAGTACGAGGATTTGGACCTCGTCCATTCCACCCACGTGACCAAGCACAAGGTGGAGTGCTCCGAATGCCATATCGAAATCACCCACTCCATTCGCAAGGTGAGCTTGGCGGAAGGCCTTAACTGCCGGGACTGCCACTCGGGGACCCATGAAAACCAGCTGCGGCTTTACGTGGGGGCTTCGGCGGTGGAGCCCCACCGCAGCCCTGAGCCCAGCCCCATGTACCAGGTGAACGTCCACTGCGTGGGCTGCCACACCAGCGAACGGGAGCTGGCGGAGGGCGGCAAAGTGCGGGCCACCACGCCGGAATCCTGCGATACCTGCCATAGCCCCGGCTACGGCCAGATCCTCCAGGGGTGGCGGGCGCTTCTCGCCCAGCGCTTGCCGGAAACCGAAAGGGCTTTAGCTGCAGTAACACCCGCCGTTAAGGGGCGCGCCGAGCTGCAGGAGAGCCTCAAGCTTGCCCTGGGCAAGGTGGACGAGGTGAAGGCTGGCCACGGCGTGCACAACATTGGCTTTGCCATGGCGCTTTTGGCGGAAGCGCAAAATGAGGCGCTCAAGCTAGCCAAGGCGGCGGGCCTCAAGCTGGAGGTTTCCGGGGTGCCCGAGGCCCAGGTGATGAAGGCCAACGAGTGCCGGCTTTGCCACCTGGAGCCTCCCACGGCAACTTTGAGCTTTGCCGGCAAGCCGTTCCCCCACGGCCCCCATGCCCGGGCGGTGGAGCAGTGCACCGCCTGCCACACCCCCCGCTCGGACCACGGGAAGACCACCCTCAAGCCCGAGGATTGCGCCCGCTGCCACGGTGGGGTGGAGATGCCGCACCCGGCTGGTTTTCGTCGGCAAGCCAAGGCCACCCTGGAGCGGGTAGGGGTGGCGGCGTGCGCTACCTGCCACAAGGGTGAGCGGGCCGAGGCCTGCCAGCCCTGTCACACCACCGCTCCGGCCGACAAGGAGGTGGACGGCGTGCGGTTTTCCCACGCCAAGCACCTCTCCCACCCGGAGGTGCGCTGCGTGGCGTGCCACAGCGCTTGGCCGGATCACGGCCGGGTGACGGTGGGCAAAGCCCAGTGCACCGCCTGCCACGGCGGTGTGGCCATGCCCCACCCCGGCGATTGGGCCGAAACCCACCCGGCCTTTGCCCGGGAAAACGGTGTGGATTCCTGCGAGAAGTGCCACGCTGGGGGCATGAGCGGGGAGTTCTGCGGAGCCTGCCACGGGTAGGCCGCTGGCAGGGCCCTCCCCTTGCCTTTGCCTCTCAGAACAACACCAACTGTAGGGGCGGGCGGCTGATNNCCAGGGGTGACCCGCCAGTCGCCCCTACTCGACCCGATAGTTGGGGGCTTCCTTGGTGATGATGACGTCGTGGGCGTGGGATTCCCGCAGCCCCGCCTGGGTGATGCGCACGAACCGCGCTTTTTGCTGCAGTTCGGCCACGGTACGGCAGCCGCAAAGGCCCATGCCGGCCTTGAGACCACCCACCAGCTGGGAAAGCTGAGCCGAAAGCGGTCCCTTGTACGGCACCATGCCCTCAATGCCCTCGGGCACCAGCTTGGTGAGCTCTTCTTCCTCCTGGAAGTAGCGCTCGCGAGCGCCAGCCCCTTCCCGCATGGCCCCCAGCGAGCCCATGCCGCGATAGGCCTTGAAGGTTCGACCCTGGTACAGGATCTGCTCACCGGGGGACTCGTCCACACCGGCAAAGAGCGAGCCAATCATCACCGTGTCGGCGCCGGCGGCCAGAGCCTTGGTGATGTCCCCGGAGTACTTGATGCCGCCGTCGGCAACGAGGGGAACGTCGGCTTCCCGGCAAGCGCGGGCGCACTCCATGATGGCGGTGATTTGCGGAACACCGGCGCCGGTGACCACCCGGGTGGTGCAGATGGACCCTGGCCCCACCCCCACCTTCACGGCATCCACCCCCAGGGTAATGAGGTCCCGGGCGCCCTCGTAGGTAGCCACGTTGCCGGCCACCAGCGGCACCTCGGGGAAGTGCTCCTTGATCCAGCGAGCGGCAGCCAGCACCGCCTCGGCGTGGCCGTGGCTGGAGTCCAAAACCAAAACGTCCACCCGTGCCGAAACCAGCGCCCGGCAGCGATCGGCCAGGTCCTTTCCGGCTCCCACCGCCGCCGCGACCCGCAAACGTCCCATGGAGTCCTTGCAGGCGTGGGGGTACTCCTGGGCCTTCTTGATGTCCTTCACGGTAATGAGGCCCTTGAGGTTGCCCTCGCTGTCCACCACCAGCAGCTTTTCGATGCGGTGCTTGTGGAGGATGGCTTTGGCTTGCTCCAGGGTGGTGCCCACCGGAGCGGTGATGAGGTTTTCCTTGGTCATGAAGTCGGAAATGGGCCGGTCTTCGTCAGTGCAAAAGCGCAGGTCCCGGTTGGTGAGGATGCCCTTCAGCTGGCCCTGCTCGTCCACCACCGGCAAGCCGGAAATGCGGTAGCGAGCCATAAGCGCTAGAGCTTCGCGCACCAGCTGGTCGGGGCGGATGGTGACGGGGTCCACGATCATCCCCGACTCCGAGCGCTTGACCATGTCCACCTCTTCCGCTTGCCGGTCAATGCTCATGTTGCGGTGGATTACCCCGATGCCGCCGTGCTGGGCCATGGCAATGGCCATGCGCGCTTCGGTGACGGTGTCCATGGCTGCGGAAAGGATGGGGACACGCAAAACGATGTCGCGGGTAAGCCGGGAGGAAACGTCCACCTCCGCCGGGTGCACCGCCGAGCGGGCAGGGAGCAAAAGCACGTCGTCAAATGTCAAGGCCAGAGGAATCTCGTTGACCACCATGGCAGATTCTAACCTCAAAATTCGCTTTCGGAGAACCGGGTGTAGCTGCCTCGGCGCCGCCGGTGCCACAATAGCGCCGTGGGTGAACGCGGGGCGTACCGAGCGGGGTGGGTGTTGGGCGCCGCCTTGCGGGTTTACCGGCGGTTCCTCCGGTGGCAGGTGGTGACCCCGGGACCACTGCCCCAACCCTGCATTTTGGCGGTCTGGCACGGAAGGCTCCTGGGGGTACTTCTTCACCAAACCGGCTCCGGCATGGTGACCATGGCTTCGCTGTCCACCGACGGGGCTTTGGCTGCGGGAGCGGTGGCGGCGTTGGGGTGCCGGGCGGTGCGGGGCTCGGCCAGCCGCGGCGGCTCCCAGGCCCTGCGGGCGTTGAAGCGTGCCTTGCAGGCAGGGGCACCGCTGGCGGGGCTTACCGTGGACGGCCCCAAAGGGCCGTGGCGAAAGGTGAAACCGGGGGTGGTGGCGGCCGCCCGGTGGTTGGGGGTTCCCATTGTGCCCGCCAGCTTCACCGCCAGCCGGGTGCGGCTGTTGGCCAGCTGGGACCGAATGGTGGTGCCCAAGGTGGCGGCGCGGGTGGTGGTTGGCTACGGTCCGCCACTGTTTCCCGGCGATTTGCCAGAAGACATGGAAGCCGCATGCCAAAAGGTGGGGGAGGCCATTGATGCCCTGACCTCCAGGCTCGACCGCGAGCTTCTGGGTGTTGCCCTTTGGCCCGAGGTGACGCCGTGACCCCGCTTTGGCCCTTTGGAAAGCAGGCTTTGGCGGCAAGAGTGCAAACCCACGGCGTTTCCGACCTTTTGTGCTGGTTTGGCTTTGAGCTCCAGGTCCCCTACCGGGAGCTGGCCTCAGTGGCTCGCAGACTTGCTGGTTTTTTTGGGCTTTTTTGGCAGAGGAGTGCTGGCGCGGTGGGTTTTGTGGGGCTCTTGCCGGAAGAGGAACCGGTGTTGGTGAGCTACGCACCCCGGAAGGACCTCATTGCCCAGCGTTTCCTGACCAGCACCGTGGAAAACCCCACCCACACCTTCCCCCAGCTTTGGTTGCTTTTGCCCCCCGGGGTTTTCCTGGCCCAAGCTGTGGATCCCTCCCGCAGCCCAGAGGTGTCATGCCAGGCTCTGCAGTTGCTGGTGGCTTCAGGTTTGGCGGGGCAGGCGCTTTACCTTGACCCCCAGTTTGGGCGAAAGAGCTATCGCTTTTCCGGCCACTGGGTGTTGCCGCGGGGGGAGCGCCGGCCGCTTCTTTCCGGTGTGAGGGCGGCGTTAAGAGGGCCTTAGGTCCCGGCGGTTTCGGTGAGGAGGCGCCGGAGCTCCCCGGGGCTGGAAACCGGGGGAAAGCACTCGCTCCCCCGACAGAGGTAAGCCTGCGCTTGTTCCTTGCCGGCAGCGGGGCGGTCTTGGAAAACTGGAAGCCAGAAAAGCTCGTGCCTGGTGGGCGGCCACTGGTCCAGAAAGACCACCATGTGGGGTTTGTGGGGGTGACGGTGGGCAGTACGGATGAGGGCCTGGGTGCTGGCCCACCGCGGAGAGCCCGCCACCACCAGCACCGAGGTCTTTTGCCCCTCTTCGGCAGCCAGAAGCCAGCTGGTGGCGTTATGGGGGCTTGCCGCCACAAACTGAGCCTCGGCGGCCAGAGCCTCATCGGCCCAGGTGCGGAAGGTTTCGTTGCCGGTGAGCCAGAAAAGCCGGTAGAGCGTGCGGCACAGCACCGCTCCCGGGTTGGGGTGGGCCCCGTCGTAAGGGTTTCGCTGACGGATGGGGAACACCGATTGGTCATCGGGCGTGGTGAAGAGCTCTCCCTGAGCACCGCGGTAGTGGGGGACCCTCCTCTCCAGCAGCCTCGCCACCCGAGACAGCCAAAAGCTTGCACCGGTGGTGAGGAAGACCTCCAAAAAGGCCCAGGCAGCCCAGGCCAGGTCTTCCAGGGTTTCGGGGCTGTGGGGGCACCCTTTGACGATGGTCCTGGGGATGCTTCCGGGCTTGGGCCAGCGAAACTGCCAGAGCGCTTCGGCGGCGGAAAGCAGGTAGGTATCCCGGCTGATGTAGCGGGCGAAGGCCACTGACGCCGACCAGGCCCGGTCTGGCGAGGGAACCCCCGAGAGCTCCTCGTCGTCGTTATCTTCCAGGGGAACGAAAAGCATTGTGTCCACGGGGAAAAGCAGCGCTCGCCCCGGTTTTTGCTGTTGCAGGAAGCGGCAGAAGGCCCAAACCGCCATGGCGTTCCAGGCACTTACCGCTTGCCTGTCCACCGCCGGCAGCCCCTTGCCCTGGGCGAGGCGCTTGAGCCGCGCCAAGGCCTTGGTAAGTTCCTTTTTTGCTACCGGCCAGGGCAAGCGAAGCTCCCGGGCTACCTCCGCATCCAGGGGAGGCAAGGCCAGGGGTCGGGGGGAATGGCTCCAGGGGAAGGGGCTGAGCTTTTGGAGGAGCTCAAGCTGCTCCGGGGTTAAAGCTTCGGCAAGCTCCGCAAGGGAAAAGGTGAAGGTTTTTCCTTCCTCCCCGTGGGTGTCGGCGTCCCAGCCGGCAACGAAAAACGGGTGGGGGATCCCCGACAAATCCACCGGTGCCCAGGCCATGAGGCTTTCCTCTTGGCGAAAGAGGGACCTCAAGAAATGCAAGGTTTTCCTTCCCACCTCCCGCCAGCGGGTAACCCGAAAGAGGTGGCCCGCTTCCAGGTAAAGCTGGGCAAGGAGGGCGTTGTCCGGGAGCATCTTTTCGTAGTGGGGGATGAACCAGCGTTCGTCCGTGGAATAGCGGTGAAAGCCCCCGAAGAGCGCGTCGCGGATGCCTCCCTGTGCCATGCCTTCCAGGCTCCTGGTGAGCATGAGCTGGGCTTTGGCGTTGCCCTGGCGGGCGAGGTGCAGGAGGAAGCCCAACTGGGCCGGCAGCGGAAACTTTGGGGCTCCCCCAAACCCGCCGTTTTCTTCATCGAACTCCGCTTCCAGACGGGCCAAGGCTTCGCCCTTCAAGGCTGCAAGGTCGAGGTTTCCGGGCGCCGGGGAAGGGGGAACCAGCAGGGAAAGCAACCCCTCCCGCTGTTCTTCCAGTTCAGAGCGTTTTGATTGCCAGAAGGCCACCACGCTTTCCAGCACCTGCCGGAAGGACGGGAGCCCGCCCCGGGGTTTGGGGGGAAAGTACGTGCCGGCAAAAAAGGGCAACCCTTCGGGGGTGCAGAACACCGACAGGGGCCAGCCGCCGTGCCCCCCCAGAGCCAACGCTGCCCGCATGTACACCTCGTCCACCTGCGGGAACTCCTGGCGGTCCACCTTGATGGCCACAAAGTGCCGGTTGAGGAAGCTTGCCACCTCGGGATCGGCGAAGCTTTCCCGGGCCATGACGTGGCACCAGTGGCAGGTGGCGTAACCGATGGAGAGGAAGATGGGTTTGTCTTCCGTTTTAGCCTTCTGGAAAGCTTCCTGGCCCCAGGGGTACCAATCCACCGGGTCGTAGCCGTGTTGCCGCAGGTACGGGCTTTCGGCTGCCGCCAGGCGGTTTGCTCTCCGGGGCCTCATGGCTTTGCCACTAGTCTACCCAATCCGCCAGGAACACGTTGGTTTCCCCGGGCTTGGTGTTGTAGCGGTTGGAGCAAAACACCAGCGTCTTGCCGTCGGGGGAAAACATGGGGAAGCCGTCAAAGTCTTCGAAGTAGGTGACCCGTTCCAGGCCGGTGCCGTCGAGGTTCATGAGGTACAAATCGAAGTTGCGGCTTTTCGGGTCGTGAAGGTTGGAAACAAAGATGATTTTCTTCCCTGAGGGGTGCCAGGCTGGAGCAAAGTTGGCAGCGCCGTTGTGGGTGAGGCGGCGGACGTTGGTGCCGTCGGCGCTGGCCACGTAAATCTCCAGGCGGCTGGGGCGCACCAACCCCTGGGCCAAAAGCGCGAGGTACTCCTCGGTTTCCTTCCCGGGAGCCGGCCGGGAGGCCCGCCAGACCAGCATGGAGCCATCGGGTGAAAAGAACGCCCCGCCGTCGTAACCCAGCTCATGGGTGATGCGGCGCACGTCGGAGCCGTCTAAGTTCATGGTGTAAAGCTCCACATCGCCATCCCGTACCGAAGTGAACACGATGCGGTTCCCTTTGGGCGACACCGTGGCTTCGGCGTCGTAACCTGGGGTGCGGGTGAGCGGGCGGGGGGTGAGGTCGTCCAGAGAGGCGAGGTAAATGTCGTAATTGGGATCCAGGGACCACACGTAGCCCCCGGCCGCGGAGGGGCGCGGTGGGCACTGGGGGTTTTGCTCGTGGGTGGAAGCGTAAATGAAGTGGCGGTTGTCGGGGTAAAAGTACGCACATGTGGTTCGCCCCTTGCCGGTGGAAAGCAGCTGGAGGTTTTTCCCCTGCAAGTCCATGGTGAAGATTTGGTCGCAGGCAAAGGGTGGGCGGGTGGACTGAAAGATCAGGCGGCCACCGTCAAAGGAAAAGTACGCTTCGGCGTTTTCACCACCCCGGGTGAGCTGCCGCAGGTTGGCCAGGTGCCGTTCCCGGGGATCCCCAGGACGGCTGGCAAAAAACACGTCGTGGCGCAGCTGCGACTTGGGTGCAACGCAGGCAGCGATTAAAAGGGAAACGAGGACTAAACGCCGCATGGCTCCTCCGCCGCTGGTCTTGCCCAGCCCGCCAAAGGTAACATGGGGGCATGGGCGATCAATCCCTGGTGGCGCAGTTACTCGAGGTGGCAGCAAGTAAAGGGGAAAGGCTGGAGCTCACGGGCGGCAACCCTCCGCTCCTGTGGTCCGGTGGTAAGGCCAGCCGGGGGCAACGGCCGTTCAGCAACGAGGAGCTGGAAGCGTTTTTGGACACCGTGGTCCCCCCTCACAAGCTCATTACCTTCGAGCTGGGGGAGGAGGTGTCCTTTTCGGTGCAGGTGGGCGGGAAGCCGCGCAAGGCTTACGCCCAAAGGGTAGCCGGTGCGGTGAAGGTGGTGGTGGACTTCCTGGCTTCTCCCGAGCCGGAGCGCGGGGGTGGGCAGGAGGTAGCCACGGTCGCACCGCCGCCGGTGGTCCAGCCCGGGGCACCCGCCAAGCCCAAAGCCCCCGAGGAGCTGCAGCGGCCGCTGGACAAGCTCCTGGCCACGCTGGTGGAGCTGGGTGGTAGCGACCTGCACCTTTCCTCCGGGGTGGTGCCCATGATGCGGCTCCACGGCGACATGGTGCCGTTGCCGGGGGTGAACCTGGTGCTCACCTCCGAGCACATCCTGTTGATGTGCGATGAAATTGCCCCGGCCAAGAACCGCCAGGAGTTCCGGGAAACCAACGACACGGACTTCGCCTACGAGATCCCTGGGCTGGCCCGCTTTCGGGTGAACGTGTTTCGCGACCGCCGGGGCGTGGGCGCGGTGTTCCGGCAAATCCCCCACCGCATCATGACCTTGGAAGAGCTGGGGCTGCCCGACTGCGTGAAAAACCTGTGCATGCTTTCCAAAGGATTGGTGCTGGTCACCGGGCCCACCGGCTCCGGAAAGTCCACCACGCTGGCGGCCATGGTGGACTACATCAACGAAAACCGCCAGGACCACATCATCACCATCGAAGACCCCATTGAGTTTGTTCACGATAACAAGCGCTGCTTGATCAACCAGCGGGAGGTCTTTTCCCACACCGAATCCTTCAAAAAGGCCCTTCGGGCGGCGCTGCGCGAGGACCCGGACATCGTGCTGGTGGGGGAAATGCGCGACCTGGAAACGGTGGCCATTGCCATTGAAACCGCCGAAACCGGCCATTTGGTTTTCGGCACCCTGCACACCACCACCGCCGTTTCCACCGTGGACCGCATCATTGACCAGTTCCCCGCTGACCGCCAGGAGCAAATTCGCATGATGCTGGCCGACTCTTTGAAAGGCGTCATCGCGCAAATCCTCCTGAAGCGCAAAGGGGGAGGGCGGGTGGCCGCCTACGAGATCCTGCTGGGCACGCCGGCGGTCTCCAACCTCATCCGCGAGGGCAAGACCTTCCAGATCCCCTCCATCATGCAAACCCATAAGCGCCTGGGCATGCGGCTTTTGAACGACCACCTGGCGGAGCTGGTGCGAAGCGGCGTGGTGGAACTGGAGGAAGCGCTGGCCAAAAGCCAGGACAAAGAGGGGCTGCGCAGCTTGCTCAAGTCTCCTGCCCCGGGAAGTGCCTCCCCGGCGTAAAGAGAAGCCTCGCCGGTTGGGGTCTTTGACGGAGGGGCGGGGAGGGTTTACCCTATGGGGGAGAGCCGGCGCGGGAGGGCGAGATGCACATTAACGACATCTTGAAGGTGGCGACGGAACGCAAGGCTTCGGACGTGCACCTGAAGGTGGGGTCCCACCCCATCATCCGGGTGGACGGGCAACTGGTGCCGCTGGTGGAGTTCAAGCGGTTGATGCAGGAGGACACCATTGCCATGGCCTTTTCCATGATGTCCTCCCAGCAAAAGGAAAAGTTCAAGCAGTTTTTGGAAATTGACATTGCCTACTCGGTTCCGGGGCTGGGGCGTTTTCGCTGCAACATCTTCCAGCAGCGGGGGTCTGTGGGGCTGGTGCTGCGCCTGATCCCCGCGCGCATCCTCACCATCCGCGAGCTCTTGCTGCCACCGGTGCTGGAGCGCATTGCCTCCGAGGAACGGGGGCTGGTGCTGGTCACGGGGACCACCGGTTCCGGTAAGTCCACCACTCTGGCCGCCATGATTGACTACATCAACTCCACCCGCAACGTCCACATCGTGACCATCGAGGACCCCATTGAGTTTTTGCACCGGGACAAAAAATCCATCGTCAACCAGCGGGAAGTGGACGTGGATACTCGCAGCTTCGCGGTAGCCCTGCGCTCGGCCCTGCGTCAGGACCCGGACGTGATCCTGGTGGGGGAAATGCGCGACTTCGAAACCATCGAAACCGCGCTTTTGGCTGCGGAAACCGGGCACTTGGTTTTTTCCACCCTGCACACCCTGGACGCCACCGAAACCATCAACCGCATCATTGCGGTTTTTCCACCCCACCAGCAGAAACAAATCCGCATCCAACTGGCGGCGGTTTTGAAGGCCATCATTTCCATGCGCCTGCTGCCCCGGGCCGATGGCCTGGGGCGGGTGCCGGCGGTGGAGGTGCTGATTTCCACGGCCTACATCCGCGACTGCATCGAGCAAAAGGAGAAAACCAAGCTCATCCGCGACGCCATTGCCGCTGGCACCTCCCAGTACGGCATGCAAACCTTCGACCAGTCGCTTTACGCCCTTTACAAGCAGGGCCTCATCACCCTGGAAGAAGCGCTGCGGCGCGCCACCAACCCCGACGAGCTGCGACTGCGCATCCAGGGGATCCAGTCCACCGCCGACATGTCGCGGGAGGAAATGGAGTCCACCCTGGAAACCGGTGTGACGGAAGACCCGTTTGCCATGGGTAGTCCCTTCGAGTTCGGTGGGCCCAAAGAAGGCTAAGACCGCCCACACGGTGGCCTTGGAGCTGCTCAACCGCCGGGCGTTGAGCGAGGATGAGCTGCGTAAAAAGCTATTGAAGCGCGGCTTCGGGAGCAAGGAAGTGGAGCAGGAGCTGTCTCGTCTTCGCCGGGCGGGGCTTGTTTCGGATTTGGAGCTGGCACGGATGGTGGTGCGCTCGAAGTTGCAAACCGGCCATGGCCGGTGGGCTTTGCGCGTTGCCCTGCGGCAGCGGGGGATAGACGTCAAGGTCAGCGAGCGGGTGCTTGCGGAGCTTGCCCCGGAAGATGAGGACGGGGCGTTGTCCAGGGCTTTGGAAAAGGCGCTTCGCCGCTATGAAGGGGAAGAAGCTTCCCTCCGCCGGCAGAAGGTGGTACGGTATTTGCTTGGCCGAGGGTTCGGGCTTGCCGCCGCCCTGCGGGCTACCGAGTTCCTGGGAGGGGAGCTGGATGAAGAAGCTTTGGTCGAGCCGGGAAATCCGGAAGACGTTTCTTGATTTTTTTGCCAAAAAAGGCCACCAGGTGGTGCCTTCCTCTTCGCTCATTCCTGCTGGCGATACCACGCTTTTGTTCACCAACGCCGGCATGAACCAGTTCAAAGACGTTTTCCTCGGGCGGGAGGTGCGACCTTACACCCGAGCGACTTCCTGCCAAAAGTGCGTGCGTGCTGGCGGCAAGCATAACGATTTGGATAACGTGGGGTACACCGGCCGCCACCACACGTTTTTTGAAATGCTCGGCAACTTTTCCTTCGGTGATTACTTCAAAGAAGAAGCCATCGCCTTTGCCTGGGAGTTGCTCACCGAAGTTTACGGTTTGCCGGTGGAGCGCTTGTGGTTTACCGTTTACACCGAAGACGACGAATCGGCAAAGCTCTGGGAAAAAGTGGGTGCCCCGCGGGAGCGCATCCTGCGCTTTGGGGAAAAAGATAACTTCTGGGCCATGGGGGAAACCGGCCCTTGTGGCCCCTGTACCGAAATCCACTACTACCAGGGTGAGGATTTGCGTCAAAACACCGCCGATTTGGTGAACGGGCCGGGCGATGTCACCCTGGAAATTTGGAACCTGGTGTTCATGCAGTACGAAAGGGACGCCCAGGGCCACCTCTACCCGCTGCCCAAGCCCTGTGTGGACACGGGAGCCGGGCTGGAGCGGCTTGCCGCGGTGCTCCAAGGGGTGAGCAGCAACTACGACACCGACCTCTTTACCCCTATCTTGGCGCGGGTAGAGGAGCTCGCCCAGCGCCGGTACGAAAAGGACTCAGAGCTGGGTCCGGCGTTCCGGGTCATTGCCGATCACGCCCGCGCCGTCACCATGTTGCTGGCCGACGGCGTGGTGCCCTCCAACGAAGGGCGGGGCTACGTGCTGCGCCGCATCATCCGTCGGGCCCTGCGCTACGGCCGACGGCTGGGGTTTGACGGCGTTTTCCTGGTGGACGTGGTGCCGGCGGTGGTGGACAGCCTCGGGGATGTCTACCCCGAGGTGCGCGAGCGCTTGCCGGTGGTCACCGAGCTTTTGCGCACCGAAGAGGAAAGGTTTGCCCGCACCCTCAACGTGGGCACCGATGTGGTGGGGCGGGAGCTGGAGCGCTTGAAGCGAGCCGGAGCCACGGTGATGCCTGGAGATGTGGCCTTCCGCTTTTACGAAACCTACGGTCTTCCGCTGGAGGTGCTGGAGGAATTTGCCCAGGAGGAGGGGCTGCGGCTGGACCGGGAGGGTTTTGACACCCGTCTGGAGGAGGTCCGGCGCGCTGGCCAGGAAAGCTGGAAGGGCGAGCTTTTGGCCCGCACCCGCGAGGAGTACGAGCTGTTGGTGGAGCGCGGCGTGAGCTCCGAGTTTGTGGGCTACGAGCAGCTGGAGCTGGAAGGGGCCACGGTGGTGGCGCTTTTGGGCAGCTCCGGGGAGGTGGACATCCTCACCGGCAGCGGCGAGGTGGTGCTCGACCGCACGCCGTTTTACGCGGAAGCCGGTGGTCAGGTGGGGGACCAGGGCGTGCTGGTGTGGAAGGGCGGCAAAGCACGGGTGGAAGACACGCAAAAACCGGTGGCTGGGCTCATCGTCCACCGGGTGGTGGTGGAGGAAGGCAGCCTCCGGCGGGGGCAGAAGCTGCGGGCGGAGGTGCACCGGGGCAAACGTCTGGACACCCAGGCCAACCACACGGCCACCCACCTCTTGCATGCGGCGTTGCAGCGAATTTTGGGCCCCACCGCGCAACAGGCCGGCTCGCTGGTGGCTCCCGACCGCTTGCGTTTTGATTTTTCCTGGCGGGAGCCCTTAACCCTGGAGCAAATTGAGGCCATCGAGACGCTGGTCAACGCCAACATCCGCGCCAACTTCCCGGTGGAGTGGGCGTACATGAGTCTGGAGGAAGCCAAAGCCGCCGGCGCCATGGCGCTTTTTGGCGAAAAGTACGGTGAGGTGGTGCGGGTGGTTTCGGTGGGTGGGGGGACGGTGTCCCGGGAGCTTTGCGGCGGCTGCCACGTGCGCCGTACCGGCGATATTGGTGTGTTCAAGATCGTCAGCGAGAGGGGCATTGCCGCTGGTGTGCGCCGCATTGAGGCGCTTACCGGCCGGGGGGCGGTGGAGTTTTTCCAGCAGCAGTTCCGGTGGTTGCGCGAGCTTTCGGCCAAGGCCAACGTGCCCGCGGAAAAGCTCCCCGAAGCCTGGGACAACCTGGAACGCAAGGTGTGGGAGCTCACCAACCAGGTGAAGGACCTCAAGCTCCGTTTGGCCACCGGTGGCGGGGCCGAAGAAGACCACGTGCACGAAATCTCCGGCGTCAAGCTGGTGGTGCGGGAAGCTCCCCCCATGGACGCCAAAGCCCTGCGGGAATTGGCCGACCGCTTGCGTGATAAGCTGGTAAGCGGGATCGTGGTGGTGGGCATGGCGGAAGAAGACGCAGCAACGCTTCTGGTTTCGGTGACCCAGGACGTGGCGTCTCGCATTAGCGCTGCGGAAGTGGCCAAGCGTCTGGCTGCCATCATGGATGCCCGGGGCGGTGGCAAGCCCACCATGGCGCAGGCTGGCGGTAAGCACCCGGAAAAGCTGCCGCAAGCGCTGGAGGCCGCCCCCCAGGTGGTTAAGGAGCTTTTGGCACCGTGAGGACGTTCCTTTGTGCCGCGCTGGTGACCGTGCCGCTGGCGCTGCCGGTGCAGGCGGGCAACGTGTTTTTGGTGCAAAAACCCGATGGTGGGGTGAAAATCGTCAATATCCCTGGTCCCAGCGTGGCCTTTCGTCTGCCGGATGGGGGTTCCCGGCGGGGAGCGCTTTGGCCTTTGGTGGAAGAGGTGGCCAAGGCCCACGGTTTGGACCCTCACCTGGTGGACCTGGTGATCCGCCTGGAATCCGGCTACAACCCGAAAGCGGTAAGCCCCAAAGGGGCCAAGGGCGTTATGCAGCTCATGCCGCAAACTGCCGCGCTTTACGGGGTGAGCAACCTCTTTGACGTGGAGGAAAACCTGCGGGGCGGGGTGCGCTACCTCCGGGACCTTTTGGAGCGCTTTGGCTTTGACCTGGCCAAAGCGCTGGCGGCTTACAACGCCGGCCCGAAAGCCGTGGAAAAACACGGTGGCGTGCCCCCTTACGCGGAAACCCAGCAGTACGTCAGCTCGATTCTTTCCGCTTACCGGGGAGGCGGTGCCACGCCCATCCTTTCCGGCGGTTTTGGCCGCCCCACCAGAAGCTCCCGACCGGTGACGCTCGTTCAAGATGGCAACCGCCCGCTTTTGACCAACTCCCCCCGCAGCGGCGAAGCCCCCATCGCCCGCCGGCTCAGCGTTTACTAGCGGCTACCGCCTTCCGTGCGGTTTCCGAGCAAACGTGGAACCCGCGCTCAAGAATGTGGGACCCGCGCTCCCGCGCGGGTTGCTTGCAAGGATGAACCATTGAAAATCAGATTCCTCGGGCCTTCGGCCCTCGGAATGACATGTTGCGCCTGTCATTCCGAGCGAAGCGGGGAACCTTCTATCCGCCACGTCCAGGTGTGTTTGTGCGCGGCTTTCGTTTTTTGCGATTGTGGTCTGGGTGCCAACCGTGTTCGCGCCACCTGGGTTTTGCTGTTGGTGCCCGCGCTGAGAATGGGTTTGCTTCTGGCCGCGCCTTATCCCGGGGTTTGGGTTGCATGGAGTGCGCGGTTGAGTATGAAGGTCGGGTGGCTTTCTGTAACTTCCTCCCCTTAAGGCGCGAGCTTCCGGTAAACTTCAGGGCGGGAGGTGCTATGCGGGTTCTTTCAGGGGTGCAGCCGTCGGGACGCTTGCACATCGGCAACTACTTTGGGGCTATCCGTCAGTTTGTGGAGCTGCAACAGGATCCTGCCAACGAGTGCTTCTACTTCATTGCCAATTTGCACGCCATGACCACCGTGCACGATGGCAAGACGCTGCGCGAAAACACGCAAATGCTGGCGGTGGATTTTCTCGCCTTAGGGTTGGACCCCAAGCGCTCGGTGCTGTACCGGCAGTCGGATATCCCGGAGGTGACGGAGCTTTCTTGGCTTTTATCCACGGTGACACCCATGGGGCTTTTGCAGCGGTGTCACTCCTACAAGGACAAGGTTTCTAAGGGCATTTCGCCCAATCACGGGCTGTTTGCCTATCCCGTCCTTATGGCCGCGGATATTTTGATCGTGCGCGCCGATAAGGTGCCGGTGGGTAAGGACCAAAAGCAGCACCTGGAGGTGACCCGCGATGTGGCCGCCGCTTTCAACCACGAGTACGGGGAGGAGGTGCTGAAGCTTCCGGAAGAAATGATCCTTCCGGAAGTGGCGGTGGTTCCAGGGATTGATGGGCGCAAGATGTCCAAATCCTACGGCAACACGCTGGACATTTTTGCCCCGGAAGCCGAGCTGAAAAAGCGGGTCATGTCCATCGTTACCGATTCCACACCGGTGGAAGAGCCCAAGCCCACCCGCGGCAACACCCTTTACCACTTGCTCAAGCTCTTCACTCCGAAGCAGGAGTGGCCGGAGGTGCGCAAGTGGTTTACCCAGGGGGGCACCGGCTACGGCAAGATGAAGCAGCACCTTTTGGGTTTGATCCTGGACTACTTCAAGGAAGCCCGCGCCAGGAGGGAGGAGCTCATGAGGGATTTGGGCTACGTGGAGCGGGTTTTGCAGGAGGGTGCCGAACGGGCCCATGCGGTGGTGGCCGAGGTGATGGCCGATTGCCGGCGGGTGTGCGGGTTGAGGTAACGACCTTTCCCCCGGCTGGTGGGTGACGGTGTTGGTCGGCGAGCTTGGCACCCGGCAGTCCCTTGAAGTGTAGCCCCCTGTATGAGTCGTTCCGAGGGATTTGGAAACGAAAGCGGGGGCTTTCTCGGCCCCCAGGATTTGCCGGTAAGCGAGGAGGACGTTCGCCGTCTGCGGGAGGTTCACCGCTTTTCGCCGGCGGAGCTCTGGGCTTTTTGCCAGGCTTTTGCCGAAGCCTATCCGCACCTGGCGCAAGCGGCATTGCACCGCCCCACCCACGCTGGCTGTCCCCCGTTTGAGCTGCCAGACGATTAAAGCCTGAGTTCGGCGTTGAGAGCCGGTCCCCAGCCCCTGGTGTGCGGGGTCACCTCTTGTCCCTGGGTTGCGGCGTAGCATCAAGACAAGGCAGACCGGAACGCTCTGGTCTTGCGGAGGTGGACGATGAAGCTGCGTGTAGCCCTACCGCTTTTTTTCGCCTGGCTCAGTGTGCCACTGGCAGCACAGACGCTTTTGGAGTTCACGGGAGCTCGCCCCAGTTTGGACGCCCAAGCACGGGTGGTGGATCAAGGGGTGGGGACCGAGGTTGACTTTGCCAAGGACCTGGGGATGAGCGATGAGCCTCTCCCGAGCTTGCGGCTCTCTCACCTTGGAAAGCGCGGGTTTATTTCGGTTGCCTACGAGAAGGCCTCGTACACCGGTGACCGGGTGGTGGAGCGGACCATCGAGTACGGCGGGAAAACCTACACCGTGGGCACGCGGGTGAAAAGCGACCTGGCAGTGGAGCGGGGCGTGGTGCAGCTAGCTTGGCAGTTCTTGGCGTCACCCAGTGGCCATGTGGCCTTCGGACCCATGCTGGAGCTGGTGGGGCTGCGCTTCGAGGGAACGCTCGATGCACCGGAAAGCACGCCGCCCATTACCGAGTCCGGTACGTTTCAAACGGCACTCCCCGCCCCAGGGTTGGCCCTGGACCTTCGCCCCGGAAAGCGCCTGCGGTTCTTTGCCCGGGGCGCCACCCTGCATGTGAGCCAGGGAAGCTACGATAGCTTGGAGGCAGGCGTCCTTTTGGGCCCGTATGGGCCGGTGGCCTTAGGTGGCGGGTTCCGAAGCTTGCGGGTGAACTACCGCGACGATCCCGATTGGGCACGGCTGCGCCTTTCGGGTCCTTACGTGAGCTTGGCGTTGAGCTTTTAAAGGCATACCCGCCAGCACCTCGACAGGCGTGCCTAAAGCTTCGGGAAGCGCCTAACGCTCTGGCCTTGGCGGCATGAACGCCGGGATGCCGGTAAGGAACTCTCCAAGGATGAGCGTGTGCATGTCGTGGGTGCCTTCGTAGGTGTACACCGATTCGATGTTCATCAGGTGCCGCATCACCGGGTACTCGTTCACCACGCCGTTGGCGCCGTGAATTTCCCGCGCCAGCTTGGCGCATTCCCGGGCCACCCAGCAGGAGTTGCGCTTGGCCTGAGAGACCTGCACAAAGGTGGCGCGCCCTTCGTCCTTGAGCCGCCCCAGCCGCCAGACCATGAGCTGCCCCTTGGTGATTTCGTTGGCCATCCACACCAGGCGCTCCTGAATGATCTGGTGGCTGGCAATGGGGGCATCCCCAAACTGCTTGCGGGTCTTGGCGTAGTCCAGGGCTGCGTGGAAGGTGGCCAGTGCCGATCCCAGGGCTCCCCAGGCAATGCCGTAGCGGGCCTGGGTGAGGCAGGAGAGCGGGCACTTGAGGCCAGCGGCCCCGGGGAGGCGGTTGGCTTCGGGGACCTTGCAGTCGGTAAAGGCCAGCTGTGAGGTGACCGAAGCCCGGAGCGAGTACTTGCCCTTGTGCTCAAAGGTTTCAAAACCCGGTGTGCCTTTTTCCACCAAAAAGCCGCGAATAACGCCCTCATCATCCTTGGCCCACACCACCGCCACATCGGCAATGGAGCCGTTGGTGATCCAGGCCTTTTCGCCGTTGAGCACCCAGTCGTTGCCCACCCGCCGGGCGCGGGTGCGCATGCCGCCGGGGTTGGAGCCAAAGTCAGGCTCGGTGAGGCCGAAGCAGCCGATGGCTTCGCCCTTGGCCAAACGGGGAATCCATTTGTCCTTCTGCTCTTTTGAGCCCCACGTCATGATCGGGTACATGACCAGGGCGGATTGCACCGAAACGAAGGAACGCAGCCCCGAATCGCCGCGCTCCAGCTCCTGCATGACCAACCCGTAGGCCACATTGGAAAGCCCGGGCAGGCCGTACTCGGAAAACGTAGCCCCGAAAAGGTTCATGGCGGCCATTTCCGGGATCAGCTCCCGGGGGAAGCGGCCCTCCCAGGCCCACTCTTCGATGTGCGGAAGAATGCGCTCGTCCACCCACTCCCGCACCGCGTCGCGCACCATGCGTTCTTCCTCGGTGTACAGCTCTTCCACCAGGTAAAGGTCCAGGGTTTGCGTTGCCATGCGTCCTCCGTGGCCCTCCTTCGCGGGCACGTGAAGTATGGCACAATGTCCCGGGAGGGCAAAGCCATGTGCCCTTTTCTCGGTGGCTCGGCGGTGGCGATGGCCAGCCAAATTGCTGAGGGTTACACGCTGCTTTCAGCGGTCCAGCTCAAGCGGCTTTCCGATTCTGAGATGGATCAGCTGCAGTTTGAGCTGGAAAAGCTGCTCAGGGACCTGCGTGGCCAGGTGCTGCCAGCCGATGATGTAGCCGGCAACCAGCTCAAAAACCGCAAGATCTCCCGCGTCACCAACGCCCTTCAGCAGCTGCAGGTAGCCCGCCAGCAGCGGGCCCGGGGGCGGCTGTGAAGCCCAGGACCGTCGTGGTCACCGGGGCTGCTTCCGGCATTGGCCTGGCCTGTGCCCAAGCGTTTTTGGAGCTGGGCGATGAGGTTATCGCTCACTTTCGGAGCGATCCCAAGGGTTTGGGCGAGCTGGCGCGGCGCTATCCCGGGCGCGTGAGTCTGGTGCAGGCGGATTTGGGCACGGAAGCGGGGTGTGTGGCGCTGTTTGCCGGCCTTCAGCAAGTGGATGTGCTGGTGCACAGCGCCGGGATTTGGAATGCCGGCCCTATCCGTGAGCTTTCCGCGGCCAGGCTGGAGGAGATGTTTCGGGTCAACACGTTTTCCGCTTACTTTTTGGCGCGGGAGGCGTCTTTCCGTATGCCGCGGGGGAGCATGGTTTTCATTGGCTCCACTGCGGGGGAGCGGGGGGAACCCGGGCACAGCCACTACGCCGGCTCCAAAGCCGCGCTTTGGGGTTTGGTGCAATCCCTTGCCCAGGAATTGGCCCCCCAAATTCGCGTAAACCTGGTTTCACCGGGCTGGGTGCGCACGCCCATGGCCGAGCCGGCGCTGTCGGAACCGGGGAGGGAAGCACGCATCGTGGAGCGCATCCCCTTGCGGCGCATTGCCGAGCCTGAGGATGTAGCATCGGCCGTAGTGTTCTTAGCTGACGAGCGGCAGCGGCACATCACCGGAATTGACCTGCCGGTTTCCGGCGGGGCGCTCTTGCCCTTGCCCCGGGGCTAGACCGGCAAGGGGGGCGGGGAGGTGACCATGGAGTTCGGGATTCCTAAGGAAACAAAACCCCACGAGCACCGGGTGGCCCTCACCCCTTCGGGGGTGGAGGCCCTGGTGCGGGCGGGGGCCAGGGTTTGGGTGGAAAGAGGCGCCGGGGCCGGTGCGGGGTTTGAGGATGAGGAGTACGAGCAAGCGGGGGCCCGCCTTGCCTACAGCCGGCAGGAGGTGTTTTCCCGGGCGCAAGCGGTGGTGTGTGTGCATGGCCCCAGCCCCCAGGACTACCCGCTGTTGCGTCCGGGGCTGGTGGTGATGGGCTTTTGGGCGCTGCCGGCAGCCCGCCCTGAGGATGTGGAAGCGCTGTTGGCCACCGGTGCTTCCGTGGTGGGCTACGAAATCATCGAAGACGCCCACGGCCACGCACCGGTGCTGACCTCCATGTCGGAAATTGCCGGGCGCTTGGCGGTTACCATTGGCTCGGGTTTGCTTTTAAACGAGTTTGGCGGCAAGGGGATCCTGTTTTCAGGTGTTCCCGGTGTACCCCCCGCCAACTTCGTGGTGATTGGTGCCGGGGCTCTGGGGAGGGCCGCCGCCCAGGCAGCCCTGGGCATGGGGGCTTCGGTGGTGCTTTTGGACCGCTCGGTAGCCCATTTGCGGGCGGCCGCGCAAGCGGTGGGGCATGCCGTGCCCACCATGTTGGCCAGCCCGGCCAACATCGAAAAGGCCATTGCCTTTGCCGACCTGGTGTTGCTGTCGGCGGCGGTGCGGGGGGAGCGCGCCCCGCTGCTTATCACCCGAGATATGTTGAAGCGAATGAAGCCCCGGGCGGTGCTCATGGACCTTTCCATTGACATGGGGGGGTGCGCGGAAACCTCCCGCCCCACGTATTTTCCCGATCCGGTGTACACGGTAGATGGGATCCGCCACTTTTGCGTACCTAACTTGCCCTCGGTGGCGGCCCGCTCCGCCACGCTTGCTTTGACCAACACCCTTTTGCCCTACCTTTTGGTGGTGGCCGAAAGGGGCTTTGCCGAAGCCCTGCGTCGCACGCCGGAGCTTTCGGCAGGAACGTACATTTACCAGGGTAAGCTGGTGCATGGGGGCTTGGGCCGAATTTTCGGTAAATCGGCAGCGGATTTGGCCACGGTTTTGGGATAGGGAGGCGCCGTGCAGTGGAACGAAATTTACCGTCGGCGGGTTACCACCGCTGAAGAAGCCGTCAAGGCCATCAGATCCGGCGATTACGTGTGGATTCACGGGGGGTGCAACAACCCCGAGGAGCTCATCCACGCCATGGTGGGGCGGGCTTCCGAGCTTTCCAACGTCACGGTGATCCATATCCTTACCTTTGGCCGGGCTGATTACGCCGATCCCAAATTCGAAGGGGTTTTCCGCCACCGGGCTTTGTTTACCGGGCCCAACGTGCGGCAAGCGGTCAACGAGGGGAGAGCCGATTTCGTGCCGGTGCATCTTTCGCAAATCCCCCGCTTGATTACTTCGGGAATCCTGCCGGTGGACGTGGCCATGATTCACATTTCCCCGCCCGATGAACACGGATTTTGTTCCTTTGGTGTGGGGGTGGAGTGCACCAAAGCGGCAGCGGAAGCGGCCCGCACGGTTATTGCCCTGGTTAACCGGCAAATGCCCCGGGCGCTGGGGGACGCGTTTATTCACGTGTCCCGCCTCACCCACGTGGTGGAAATTGACCGGCCCGTGCTGGAGCTGCCCCAGGCCCAGGAAATTGGCCCAGTTGCCAAAGCCATCGGCAGTCACATAGCGGAGCTCATTGAGGATGGCTCCACGCTGCAAATGGGCATTGGAGAAATCCCCGATGCGGTTTTGCTCTTTTTGAAAGAAAAAAAGCACCTTGGCATTCACACCGAGATGTTTTCGGATGGGTTGGTGGAGCTGGTGGAATCCGGGGTAGTTACCAACGAAAAAAAGACCCTC
The DNA here is from genome assembly GCF_000687145.1 of Thermoanaerobaculum aquaticum. Taxonomy (NCBI): domain Bacteria; kingdom Pseudomonadati; phylum Acidobacteriota; class Thermoanaerobaculia; order Thermoanaerobaculales; family Thermoanaerobaculaceae; genus Thermoanaerobaculum; species Thermoanaerobaculum aquaticum. Next base: position 109,381 of record NZ_JMFG01000008.1, on the reverse strand, counting down.
CATCGCGGCAAAACCATTGCCTCTTTTGTCCTGGGCTCCAAACGCACCTTTGATTTTTTGGACAACAACCCGTTTGTGGAGTTTCACCCTTCCGATTACGTCAACAACCCCTTCATCATTGCCCAAAACGCCAAAATGGTGGCCATTAACTCGGCTTTGGCGGTGGATCTCACCGGACAGGTCTGCGCCGATTCCCTGGGCACCTCGATTTACTCGGGCTTTGGGGGCCAGGTGGATTTCATCCGCGGCGCTGCCGCTTCGGAAGGCGGTAAGCCCATCATTGCCCTGCCCTCCACCGCCAAAGGCGGCACGGTTTCGCGCATTGTGGATGTGCTGGCTCCCGGCTCGGGCGTGGTGACCACCAGAGCAGACGTGCACTACGTGGTTACCGAGTTTGGTATTGCCTCGCTTTTTGGCAAGAGCCTGAAAGAACGGGCGGCTGAGCTTATTCGCGTGGCGCACCCCGACTTTCGGGATGAGCTGCGCTCTGCCGCCCGCCGGCGCCATTTGCTGTGAGTAGCTTCTTGTTAGGCCCGGGCCTGAGGCGAACACCGCAGCGGGTGGTATCGCTGGTGCCCAGCCTCACCGAGGCGGTTTTTCAGCTGGGGTGTGGCCAAAAGCTTGTGGCCCGCACCGATTTTTGCACGTCTCCTTCAGAAGTGCGCGCTTTGCCCTCGGTGGGAGGCACCAAGACCTTCGAACCGGCGGCGGTTTTGGCCTTAAAGCCCGATGTGGTTTTGGCAGCCAAGGAAGAAAACCCCAAAGCCAGGGTGGAAGCCCTGGCGGCCCACGTGCCGGTGCTGGTGGCAGACCCCCAGGGGCCCCAGGAGGTCCCCGATCTCTGGCGGCTTTTGGGCTCATTGCTGGGTGCCCAAACCCAGGGGGAGGCGCTGGCACGGGAGGTGGAGGCTTTGCTTGGCGCTGATGCGCACGTGCCGATCCCTTTCGTGTACTTCGTGTGGAAGGACCCGTTCATGGCCGCCGGGCCCGACACCTATGTGAGCCGCCTTTTGACGACCTGCGGGTTTGACAACGCAGTTCCTGCTGGCCCGCGCCGCTACCCCATTGTCGGGAAACAGATGGCGCTCGCCGATGGGGTTCGCGTTCACCTTTACCCGGACGAGCCTTACGCCTTTGCACTGCCTGCCCACCTTCAGGACTGGGGCGAAGGTGTCGAAGAAAAACCCGACCATTTCCTGCTGGCCGGGCGCATCCTGTGTTTTGCGGTTTCCGGGGCCGATCTCACCTGGTACCCCTCCCGCACCGCTGCGGGCTTACGCCTGGGCCGTAAGCTCCACGAAAAATGCCTCTCTCTGCTGGCTAACCCCGATCACCCTTAGGTTTCAGTAGCCCAGCGCCATTCCGTCCTTTCGCGACTCGGTGGCACCGAAGTAAACACCGGTGCGGGGGTCCCGCAGCACCGCCTGATACCCGCCAAAAACTGTGCCGGTGGCTTCCACCAGGCGGTGGCCGCGGCGCAAAAGCTCATGGCGCACGTCAACGGGGATGCCCGATTCAAGGGAAAGCCTGCCGCCATCGCGCATCACCGTGCCGGTGGGCTCGGAAGAGCCGGTGTGGTAAAAGCGGGGGGCATCGCCGGCTTCCTGCAGGTTCATGCCGAAATCCACGATGTTGACCACGATTTGCACGTGGCCCTGGGGCTGCATGTCCCCGCCCATAACGCCAAAGGCCATGAGAGGGGTGCCGTTTTTGCCCAGGAAGGCGGGGATGATGGTGTGAAACGGCCGCTTGCCAGGTTCCATGGCGTTGGGGTGGTCTTCCTGGAGGCTGAAAAGCGCTCCACGGTTTTGCAAACCAAAGCCCAGCTCGGGGATCACGTAGCCTGAGCCAAACCCGGTGTAATTGGACTGAATGAGCGCCACCATCATGCCCGAGGCATCGCCCACTGCCAAAAACGTGGTGTCACCGTCGGCCAGGTGAGGGTTCCCCGGCTCCACGGTGGCAGCGGCCCTGGTCATGTCTATGCGGCTGGCCTGTTTTTTGGCGTACGCCTTGCTCAGAAGTTGCTGGATTGGGGTTTTTGAGAAGGCCGGATCGGCGTAGTAGCGGGCACGGTCGGCAAAGGCGAGCTTTTTGGCTTCCACCAAGAGGTGCCAAAAGTCGGGGTGGTCGCGGCCCAGGCTTTTGAGGTCGAAGTTTTCAAGGATGTTCAGCATTTGCAGGGCCGCCAGGCCCTGGGTGTTGGGGGGCAGCTCCCAAACGTTGTAGCCGCGATAGGTGGTGCTGATGGGCTCCACCCATTCGGAGCGGTGACGGGCAAGATCCTCCAAGGAAAAAAAGCCGCCGTTTTTTTGGGAATAAGCCACGATTTGCTGCGCGATGGTGCCCTCGTAAAAGGCTCGGCCTCCCTCACGAGCCAAGACCTCGAAGGTGGCCGCCAGGGCCGGGTTGGCAAAGGGCTCACCTTCAGCTGGGGCTTTGCCTCCGGGGAGAAAAACGGCGGCAAACCCGGGCTTCTGGGCAAAAACCCGGGCACTGCGCTGCCAGGCTCCGGCAATGACCTGCGGGACGGGGACGCCCTCTTTGGCGTAAGCGATGACCGGTTGAAACAGCTCGCGCCACGGCAATCGCCCGAATTTGCGGTGGAGCTCCCACCACCCGTCCACGCAGCCCGGCACCGTCCAGGCGTAAGGGCTGTGCAGGGGAACGGTGCCATCGGGGGCCGGCGGAACCTTGTCCCGGGTGAGGGCCAAAGGTGCCCGCCCCGAGCCGTTGAGCCCGTAAAGCTTGCCGGTGGCAGGGTCGTAAACCATGGCAAAGAGGTCCCCGCCGAGGCCGCAGGAAACCGGCTCCATCAGGGCCAGCGCGGCGTTGACGGCAATGGCTGCGTCCACTGCGCTGCCGCCCTTCTTGAGGGTTTCCACGCCCACCAGCACCGCCAGCGGGTGGGCCGCCGCCACCATGCCGTGGCGGGCTACGGTCACCGAGCGGGTGGCAAAGGACCTGCCTTCCGGGCGGTCGGCGGCCTCCACCGCCAGCACCGTAAGGCTCAGGCACGCAAAAAGGCAGCAAACGGGCTTCATGGCTTCTTCCTCCTTGCCAAAGGTAGCCAAAGGGGAACCCTTTGCCAAGGGGTTGCGCTACACTAGCTCTGTCTATGGAGCGTACATCAGCGTTTCCGGGAAAGCGGGTTCGAGTTTGGATGTGGCTGTGGCTGGGGCTGGTGAGTGCTCAAGTCTTGCTCGTGCTCTGGTTGGGCTCCGAACACGAGCTAGCCCGGGAGGTGGAGCTCCAGGAGCGGTCGTTGTCGGGGGCTGCAAGCCAGCTGGCGCGCGTGGTGGACGCCGTGGAAGAGGGCCTAAGCCCTGAGAAGATCGAACACCTCGGTGCTTTTTTGCGTGAGGACCCGCTTTTTGGGGTTGTGATTGACGAAAGCGGGGGCAGGCACCGCTGTTGGCCGTCGGGCCTCAACGCCGTGGCCGATCAGGTTGACGCCATGCTTCCTGCCGATCGGGGGTGGGCCTTCGTGGAGGAGGGGGCGTGGGCGGAACGTGGGGTGCTGGCTTTACGGGTGACCAGAGCCGGGCGGCAGGGTGTTCTCCTGCTGGAGCTCCCCAGGTTGCTGGTCAGTGCTTACCAACCTTCGGCCGCGGGAGAGGCGCTCATCCTTTGGGTGACGGGCTCCGGCGAAGAGCCGCGGTTCTTTTTTTGCGAGCCCCGACTCAACGCTGCCGGGGGGTGGGCTTGCTCCCTTCGCCGGCAAGCGCTCTGGGGCAAGGGTGAGTTTGTTGCTGACGAAGGGCAGGTGCGGCTTTCCGAGGGCACATCGGTGGGCAAGCGGGTCCGGCTGGCCGGCCAAAGTTTCACTTTGGGCGTTTTTGTTCCCAGCCAGAGCTTGACGAGGCTTTCACCGGCGTGGCTTTTTTTGCTGGTTTTTTGGGCGTTTCTGGTGGGAACAGCGGTGCTGGTCTGGCGGCAGTGGGCCAACATGGAGGCTCAACGAGCGGCAGCCCAAGCTCTCCTGGCTCGGCAGGAAGCTGAGCTTTCCGCCCGGATTGCCGAGGCTTCCTGGCGGCTGTTGCTGGATGGGGTGAAGGAGCCGCTTTTGTTTTTGCGGGACGACTTGGTGGTTCGGGCTAATCAGGCGGCAGCCCGGCTTTTGGGCTTCGAACAGCGTGCCGATCTGATCGGCCGAAAGTTTGAGGAGCTTTTGGCACCCGAGGATCGGGAGCGCGTCAAAAAGCTCCTCCCCGCCACCAGTCTTTCTTTGGGCGCTTTCACCGCGCACTTTTTGGGTCCCCGGGGGCGGCGGCGCACGGTGGAGGTTAATCCCTGGGTCATGGAAAGCGGCGAGGAATCGCTGACCTGCTTGAGCCTGGAGGACTTCACTGCCCGTGAGCGGCTGGAAAAGGTGCTGCGGGCGGTGCTTTCCGGCGTCAACGTGGGGGTGGCTTTCCTGGAGCCCAAGGGAACAGTGGCGTGGTGTAACCCGGCGCTGGCCACGGCCCTGGGCGTTAGGCCCGAAGAGCTGCAGGAGGCCAGCTTGCTTCCCTTTGTGGTTCCTGCCTCCCGCCGGGAGGTGAAGCGGGCCTTCGTTCGTGCCATACGCGGGGAATCAGCCTCGGTGGTGGCGAGCTGTCGCTGCAAGGGCGACGTGATTAGCTCTGTGGAGCTGGTGTTTCGAAGCATTAACGTGGCCGGAAGCCTCGCTGGCGTGGTGGTGGTGGCACAACGGGCTGGCTTACTACCGGGTCAAGCGCTTTCGGAGGAGGTGCTTACGCCCATGCACGAGCTGGTGGCCCATGCCCTCCACCGCATGGCCAACGTGGTGCAAGCCTCCCTGGCCAAAGGCTCGGCGGGAAAAGGGGGCGCCACCGGTTTGCGGAATGGCATGGCCCAGGTGGCCCAGGAGGTGCACCGCCTGGGGGTCTTTTTCCGCCTCCACGGTCCGGGGCTGGTGGCCGTGGATCTCAACCAGCTGGTCACGGAGCTGGAGCCGAAAATCCGCTCGCTTCTGCCCACCGGGGTGAGGTTGGTGGTGCGCCCGTGGTCCGCCCCGGCGGTGGTTCGTGGCGATGGGGAGCAACTGGCCCTGTTGGTGCATGGGCTGGTGGAGGCCTCGGTGGAGTGTTTGCACGGTGGAGCGGGCACCGTGGAGGTGGCGGTGGAACAGCTGGCGGGAGGAGTTTGCCGGCTGGCGGTGAGCGATACCGGTGAGGTCTTTTCGGGGCAGGAGGAGCTGCGATCGGTGTTGCCGGCCCGGCTGAGGGCGCGGGCTTTGGCCTCCTGTGTGGCCCGACGTCACCTGGGTGAAGCGGGTTTCCGCGAGCGTGCGGGCTTTGGTTTTCGGGTGTGGGTGGACTTGCCGCCGGTGCTTTCGGCGGTGCCGGTGGGTGAAGCGGAAAAGCCGCGAGCGGGAAAGGTTTTGATCGTGGACGATGAGGCGGCCATTCGCGAGGGCCTAGCTTTTCTCCTGCGTTCGGAAGGCTACGAGGCGCTGGAAGCTTCCAACGGCCGGGAAGCGTTGGCCCTTTACGATGCCGATCCCCAAGGGATTGCTCTGGTGGTCCTGGATCTGGTCATGCCGGAAATGGACGGGCGGGAGGTTTACGCGGAGCTCATGCGCCGGAAAAACCCCCCGCGGGTTTTGCTGGCCACCGGCTACCACCCGGGAAACGACCCTTCCTTGGCCTCCGCCTTGGTGCTGGTAAAGCCTTTCAGCGCCGACGCTTTTCTGGAAGTGGTGAGGCGGCTGGTTTCGCCCTCATCATCCCAGGCTTAGCCGGTTTTAAAAAGCCCTTCGCGTGATAGCATGGAGGCGTGAGGGTGTACACCCGGACCGGTGACGGGGGCTATACCGCATTGGGCAGCGGTGAGCGTGTCCCCAAATGGGAACCGCGGGTTTCGGCCTACGGGGATCTGGATGAGGTAAACTCATGGGTGGGGATGTTGCGGGCCGAGGGGGTCCCCTCTGAGGCTGACGCCCACCTGGAAAGGGCGCAACGGGCACTCTTCTCTCTGGGTTCGGTGCTGGCGGGCAGCCCCCGGGGCTTTCTTTCTCCCGACGCCGCCGACGTGACTTGGTTGGAGAACTGGATTGACCGCATGAGTGCGGAGCTGCCACCGCTCAAGAACTTCGTGCTTCCCGGTGGGAGCCGCTCCGCAGCCGTGGCCCACCTCTGCCGCACCGTCACCCGCCGTGCCGAGCGGGCGGTGGCGGCTTTGGGGATTGAAGACGAGGTGGTGGGCACGGCGGTGAGGTTTTTGAACCGCTTCAGCGACGCCCTCTTTGTGTTGGCCCGCTGGCTCAATCACCTCCAGGGCGGTCGCGAAATCCTTTGGCATGAATAACAACGGGGAGTCGGAGAGTAAGGGCTCGCCAGGCTTGGCCAGAGCTGGCCAGGCGCTGGACGGCCGTGTTACGCCCTCTACGGAGGGCAGAGGGGAAGAATGACCAGCGTGCAGTTACCTGAGAAGAGCCTTGAGGTTTTGTCGGGCAATTTGGAGGAAAACTTCCGCTACCTGGGCGAACGCCTGGGAATCCGCGTGCAGGCCCGCGGCGACACGGTGTTTTTGGCCGGGGAGCCGCAGGCGGTGGCCACTGCCGAGCGCCTGCTTTCGGATCTGGGCACCCTGGTGAGCCGGGGTTATGCGGTGGGACGGGAGGAGTTCCGCACCGCCCTGCGGGTTTTGGAAGAAGACCCGGAGGTGGACCTGGTGAACTTCTTCACCGACGCCACCATCCCCGAAAGCGTAAAGCGCTTGCTGGTGCCCAGAAACTTAAAGCAGCGCTTGTTCATTCAGGCGGTGGTGAAAAACGACATTGTCTTTGCCGTAGGCCCGGCGGGAACCGGAAAAACCTACCTGGCGGTGGCGCTGGCGGCGGCAAGTTTGGCGGAAAAGCGGGTGCGGCGCATCGTGCTCACCCGTCCGGCGGTGGAAGCCGGCGAGCGCTTGGGGTTCTTGCCCGGTGATCTGGAACAAAAGGTCAACCCTTACTTGCGCCCGGTGTACGATGCGCTTTACGACATTCTGGGCTACGACAAGGTGGTCAAGCACTTAGAGCGTGGCGTCATCGAAATTGCCCCGCTGGCCTTCATGCGCGGGCGAACCCTCAACGATTCCTTCATCCTCTTGGACGAAGCGCAAAACACCACCCCGGAGCAAATGAAGATGTTCCTCACCCGCATGGGGTTCCACTCCAAAGCCGTAATTACCGGCGACGTCACGCAAATTGACCTGCCGGCCGGGGCTTCTTCGGGCCTCGTGCAGGCCCGGCAGATCCTCCGAGACATTCCGGGCATTTGCTTTTTTGACTTCACCAAGGAGGACGTGGTCCGCCACCGCTTGGTGCAGCGGGTGGTTGAGGCGTACGAGCGGTTCGAGGCGGAAAAGCGCGAAAGACCGTGAAGCTGCCCAAACTCTTTTCCGGTGCCAAGGAAATCAAACCCCGGCGGGAAAGCGGCGAGTGGGGGCAAAAGCGCCGGCGCTTTTTGGCCCAGGCTTGGTTGATTGGGCCGGCGTTCGTGGTTTTCACCACGCTTTTGATTGCCCCTCGCCAGAAGGCTCACTACCCGCTGCTCAAAGCCGGGGACATTGCCCCTACCGATGTGGTGATTTACCGCGACGTGACGCTTCCGGACGTGGAATCCACGGAGCAAAAGCGGCGGCGGGCAGGCCTGGATGTGCCTCCCGTTTATGTTTTCGATCCCGAGGTGAGCGAGCAGGTGAAGGCCAAACTCACGGCCATTGTGGCTGCCGGGCAAAAGGCCGAGCATCAGGATCTATCGCGCCTGGCCTCGGAGCTTTCCCAGGTGGCCGGCCAGCGCTTGGAAACCGGCGAGGTGTTGGCCCTTCGTTCGCTGCGTTTCTCCCAGGAAGTTCTGCTGGCTTTGCTGGATGTGGTGGATCAGGTGTACCGGCAGGGGGTGGTGGAAGACCGCGTGGAGCTCTTGCGCTGGGCCGACAAAGGCGTGACCGTCAAGGAGGCAGGAACCGATAAGGAACAGCTCCAGCTGGACGTGTTTCGCTTCATTGACGCCGCCACCCTGGCCGAGACCCTGGAGCAGCGCCTGGCCGCTCTGCGGGTGGTGGACCGTCAGCACCGGAAGGCGCTGGCTTCGCTTTTGGCTCGGCTTATGCCCCCCAACGTGATCTTGGACCGGGGGGAGACCCTTTCCCGGAGGATGCGGGCCGCCGCCAGCGTGGAGGAGGTTTCCGTGCACCTCAACCGCGGCCGGGTGCTCTTGCGGCGGGGCGATGAAGTTACCCCCCAGGTGGCCCGGCTCCTGGAATCCCTGGCTGCCTCGTCCCAGGGGCCGCGCAGCGTTTGGCCGATGCTCGGGGGCTTCGGCATGGCCTCGCTTCTCGCCCTCATGTGGTTCTTCTACTTCCGGCGGGAGCCGGTGGCGGAAACCGAGAGGCTGGTCCGTTACGGCAGCGTGCTGGTGGTGCTTTTCCTGGCGCTGGTGGTGGAAGCGGCCGTGGGCTTCGTGGTGAGCAGGGTGGCAGCGGCGGTGATCCGCGAGCCCTTCAACCAGGTGGCGGTGTACTGGCCGGTGCTCCCCCACGCCACCGGGCCAATTTTGGCAAGCCTCATGTTTGGCCTGTCGGTGGGGGTGTTGTTTGCCGCCAGCCAGGCGGTGCTGGTGTCGCTGATGCTGGCTTTCCCCGGGCACACCGTGGCGTACTCGTTGCTGGCAGCGGTGGCGGCGGCCTTTGCCACGCAAAAGGTCAAGGAGCGAAACGCCCTCACCAGGGTGGGTCTCTTTCTGGCCGGTTTTAACGTGTTTTGCGCGGTGGCCTTGAGCCTCCACAGCTTGCCCAATCCGCAAATCCAGGAGGTTTCTGCGCACGCGGCCACTGCCGCTTTGGGTGGCATCATGGCGGCGGTTTTGGCCAGCTTCTTCCTGCCGGTTTTGGAGAGCGCCACCGGCACCATTACCGACATCCGCCTTTTGGAGCTTTCCAACCCCAACTTGCCCTTGCTCCGCAGGCTTGCCACCGAAGCTCCGGGTACCTTCCAACACTCCCTGGCCATGGCCAACTTGGCGGAAGCCGCGGCCGAAGCCATCGGTGCCAACCCGCTTTTGGCCAGGGTCTGTTGCTACTACCACGACATCGGCAAGCTCATGCGGCCGGAGTACTTCATTGAGAACCAGCGGGGCGGACCCAACCCCCACGATCACCTGTCGCCGTGGATGTCGGCGTTGATCGTGGAAAAACACGTCAAAGACGGCTTAGAGCTGGCCCGCCAGTACAAGCTTCCGGAGCCCATCCGTGAGGCCATTGCCACCCACCACGGAACCAAGCTCATCCACTTCTTCTACAACCGCGCCAAGCAGCAAGAAACCCCGGACAAAGGGGAAGTAGAGGAGCAGGAGTTTCGCTATAAAGGTCCCAAGCCCAAGTCCAAGGAAATGGGCATCATCCTGCTGGCCGATGCGGTGGAAGCGGCGGCGCGTACTCTGACCGAAGCCACCCCGGGGCGGGTGCAGTCCATGATCGACCAGGTCATCAAGAAGGTCCTGGAAGACGGGCAGCTGGATGAGTGCGAGCTGACGCTTAAAGACCTGGAAAAAATTTCCGCCGCCTTTTCCTGGGTCATTACCTCGGCGGGGCACCACCGCATTGACTACCCGGGTTTCGACTTCAACCGGAGGGGCAATGGCCGGTAAGCTCAAGGTGGCCGTGCGCTGGCAGGGGCGGGCCCTGCCGGGGGTGACCCAGCGGCTGCGGGCCGTCGGTATTGCCGCGCTGCAGCGGGCGGGCGCAGAGGAAGGGGAGCTTTCGGTGCTCCTGTGCGACGACCGCACCATGGAGCTTTTGAACCGCCATTTCCGCCACAAACCAAAGCCCACGGACGTGCTTTCGTTCCCTGCCCACGATCGCCTGCCCACCGGCACCGTGCATCTGGGTGATGTGGCTATTTCCCTGGAAACCGCGGCCCGCCAAGCCGAAGCGGCCGGTCACAGCTTGGAGCGCGAGCTTTGCCTGCTTTTGATCCACGGTGCCTTGCACGTGTGCGGCTTTGATCACGAGCAGGATCAAGGGGAAATGGAGGCACTGGAAGCCCAGTTGCGGGAGGAGCTGTTGTGAGCCAAGCACTATCCCAGTGGTGGGCCAACCCAATCACGGCTTTGCTTTTCTCGGCGCTCACGGCAACGGTGGCCTTCTTTCTCATGTCCGGGGTTTTCGGTGTGGTGCGGATGGGCAGCATCCAGTTTGCGGGGCTTTTGTCCGCCCGCAAGAACCTGCTCCCCGGTGTGCCCAGAAGCTTTGAAGCGGCCAGCGCTTGTGTGGTTTTCCTGGTGGGAGCGGTGGCGGGGCTTTGGGTGCTTTTAACCGCGGCGCTGTGGCGGGCGGCCACGCTGGTGGGAGTCGGCGAGCTGGGGGCTTGGACCGGTGTGCTGGTGGCGTGGTTAGGCCTGGTGGCCTTGTCCGCCCAGGTCACGGGGGGTGAAAAGGCGGAGTTCTTTGCCGTGGCGGCGCTTTACCTTTTGCGCCCGGTGGCTCCAGTGATCGCTTTCCTGGCCAGCTCCTCGCAAGCTCCGGAGGAAAACCCCGACGGCGGCCAGAAGGAAGAGGAAAGCGAGGTGGATGAGCACGAGGTGCGGGCTTTCATTGGCGCCGGCGAGGAAGCGGGCATCTTGGAGCACGAAGAAGCGGAGCTGGTGGCCTCCATCGTTGAGCTTTCCGATACCGTGGCCCGGGAAATCATGACCCCCCGCACCGACCTCATCGCGCTGCCGGTGGATGCGGATTTTGAAACGGTAAAAACCGTGTTTGCCGAGTCCATGTTCACCCGGCTGCCGGTTTACGGCAAAAGCTTGGACCACATCGAAGGGGTGGTGCACGTTAAGGACGTGCTGCGGGCGGTGGCTTCCAACCAATCCCCACCGGCCCGGACCCTCATGCGGCCGGTTTTGATGGTCCCCGAAACCAAGCCGTTGCGTGATCTTCTACGGCTCTTCCAGCAAAGCCGGCAGCAGCTGGCGGTGGTGGTGGACGAGTACGGCGGCACCGCTGGCATCGTGACGCTGGAGGATGTGCTCGAGGAAATTGTGGGGGAAATTCAGGACGAGCACCAAACCCAGCCTCCGGAAATCCAGCAGGAAGGCGACAGCTGTTACCTCATCGCCGGCAACGCCCATGTGGAAACCCTCACGGAGCTCTTTGGCCTGGAGCTGGAGGACGACGCCGCTTACGACTCGGTGGCGGGGTTGGTGCTGGATCGCCTGGGGCACCTGCCGCGCCCCGGTGAAAAGGTGGAGTACCGGGGGCTGCTCTTTGAAGTGGTGGAGGTGGAGCGGCGGCGGCTCAAGCGGGTGCGGGTTTGCCCGCGCCCGGGAGGGCTTCCAGCATGAAGAGCGGGACGGTGGCGTTGGTGGGCCGACCCAACGTGGGCAAAAGCACGCTCATCAACGCGCTGGCGGGGCAAAAGGTGGCCATCGTTTCGCCGCGTCCGCAAACCACCCGCCACCGTATCGTGGGGGTGGTCAACGACGAGCGGGGGCAAATTGTCCTCTTCGATTTACCGGGGGTTCACCGTCCCCTGCACCGCATGAACGTGCAGATGATGCACGTGCTGCGGGAAACCATTCAGGAAGTGGATGTGGTGGTGCAGATGTTTGCCGCCGATGAACCTCCGGGCCACGGCGAGGAGTTTGTGGTGGAGCTGCTTTCCGGCCTTTCCACGCCGGTGGTTCTGGTACCCAACAAGCTGGACCTTTCGGCAGCGCGCAAGCACCTTTCAGAGCGGATTGCCTTTTACACCGAGCGCCGCTCCTACGCCGCCATCGTTCCCCTTTCGGCGCTCACCGGCGAGGGCATCCCCATCCTCCTCATGCATCTTTTTGCCCTGCTCCCCGAGGGTGAGCCGCTGCTGCCGGCGGACGCCACCACCACCCAGAGCGAGCGCTTCTTCATTGCCGAGCTTATCCGCGAAGCGCTCCTGGAGCGGGTGGAAGCGGAACTGCCCTTTACCACTGCTGTTTTGGTTCGGCACATGGAGGAAGAAGAGCGCCCGGGCGAGATTCCCCTCCTGAAGGTGTGGGCCGACATCTTGGTGGAGCGGGAGAGCCAAAAGGCCATCGTCGTGGGCCGCGGCGGCCGCATGATCAAAGCCGTGGGTCAAGCGGCCCGGGAGCGCATTGAGAAGATCCTGGGGGTAAGGTTGTACCTGGACCTGCGGGTGAAGGCCCACCCCGGCTGGCGGGAAAAGCCCCACGTGCTTTCTGAGCTGGAGCCGGTGGACGTACCCTGGGATGAGTAGCTGGGCTGGGTTAAGCTTTCTTCTCGACCTTGATGATGGGACCATCGAATTGGGTGCTTGACCGGAAATGTCGGCATAGGCCTTTATTTTTGTAGCTCGCCAAGATAGGATTTGCTGGATGATTCACGCAAACGAATGCCCCGGCGCGGCAGTTGCGGAGCCCGCCCCGGGTTTCTTTATGGCAAAATACGCGACGCCAAGGACAGGGGCGTGGGTCTAGCGACCTTTCGTTGCATGTAGGTTTACGGTGAACACAAAATCTAAAACTGAGGCGGGGTCTGGTCAAATCTTTGGGGAGAAAGATTAAGATGCAGACACTGACAAGAATACTGAGGTCATTTTACGGTATTGCCGTTGTGGCGCTGCTGTGCTACGCGCTTTTGTACCTCCTGCTTAAGCTTAACGGGTATGAAGTAGAAAAAGGCAGCCTTGCGTGTCTGACTCTTGCTGTGGGCTTTTCAACCTCAAGGCCAGGGAGTAATACGGCACGGGCACTCTGGTTTCTTTACGACGGTATCACAGCGTTTTTCATGATGTTAGCCTTCCATATGGTGAACCCATTGCTTGGGATCTTCGAGGCCGTGACTATGCGGCTGTTCGGGTACTTGAACGAATTCAGGTGGTCGTGGGGCAGCACCATTGCGCTCATCGTGTCCACCTATGCATGGTTTTTTATCTTTGGGTTCTCTGCCCCGCTGTATGTGCTGCTGCTCGTCGGTTCGGCTATTGTGCTTGGTGGCGTTCTCTCCATCCGGTTTCACGATACTATTGAGGATGGTGGCAACGAGGTACAGGCATGAACAGGGGTCGGTCGTTTACCTTCGCTGCAACTCTTGGGGATCGTTACACGTTAGAGGTATTAGAGACGTGAGCGGAAACGGGGGACGCATCTACCGAAGAGGGCCAAAAAGTTGATCCTGGTTTACGTGGCCGATGGTTGTCCCTTTTGCGAGCTTTTGCTCGCCGATCTCCAAAAGCGGCGGGTTTCCTTTGTGGCGGTGAACCTGAGCCGCGAGCCAGAAAGGATCGGAGAGCTGGCCCGCTGGACCTTTGAGCGAGCGGTGCCGGTGGTGGTGGATCACGAAAGGTGCAGCGTGGGGTTTCGGGGGAAAAGCACCGAACTGGCCGCTTTGGGCTTGTAGCGCCTGCGGTTTACAACAAGCTAAAGCTTGCCGGCACGAAGTACCCGGCCCGGGGGTTTTCGTTGGCCAGCCAAAAGGAGGTGGCGGTGAATTCCGGCTGGGCCTCGAGGAGGTGATCAAAAACCCGGGCAAAGGCTGTGGGCACAAGACAGGCTACCGAGGCGTTTTCGGCCTTTTCAGCCACCGAACCAGCGGCGAGCTGCAAGGCCCAACCGAAGGCCGAAAGGGAGGCTTCCTCGGTGGCTCCCACCACCGGCCCGCACTGACCGGGGCCCCCGTAGGCGTAAGCCATGATCCTTTCGCCTTCCCGCACCACGGCCAGCCGCAGGTTTCGGGAAAAGAGCCAGTACTCGTGGTCCATGGGGCGGGCAAAGCCCCGGACCAGCCGATCCAACCGCTCCAGGTCGGCAAAGTACGCGCGGCGCCCCACCGCTTCGGCGGTGACCTCGGCACCCGGTTGCAGCTTGGCCAGTTGATGCGCCAAAGGCAGGGCTTTGTCCACGGGAATCACCAGGCGCAAAAGGGGAAACGCCGGCGAAAGACCAAAACCCAGGCCCAGTGCAATTTGCCAGGGTGTCAGGGCGTGGAAGGCCGCTTTTGTAGTTCCCGAGCGCTCGCCGAAAAGCAAAGCACGACGGAGGAGTGCCTCGGCGGCACCGGCTTTAAGGTACTCCGGTAGGACCCAGAGCTGAGAAATTAAGAGCCAACGGGAGCGGACGAAGCTGGCCACGAAGCCCACAACCTCGGAGCCCAGGCTGGCGACCAGCAGGCCATCGGCGTCGTGCTGGGCTAAGTGCTCCAAATCCCAGCGCAAATCGGAGGGCTGCCGGCTCTTTTCCGAGGTGGGGCGGGTGTCCTCCCAACCGGGAAGGAAGGAACGGAATTGCTCGGCCATGTCGGCAAGCGGGCCAACGCCAATCCGCGACGTGGGCAGTACCTTGACCTTTCCGCTCATGCTTCCCCCTTCTCCATGCTTCCCCCAAGCGCTCACCTGTACTCGCCGGGCTTCTTCCCGCTCTGCTGGTGCCGGCCTTCTGGCCTGACGCTCACGCCCGCGGCGTGCTCTGTGAAAGATCGGCTAACGCCGGCGATAAACCACCGCCGAGCCATTGTAACAGAGCGGTTTCGCACTAAAAAATCCCCACAGGCTTTTGCTTCCGAGCCTTTGGAGGTCTCGTCCAACGAAGAGCCTCACCTTGATAAGAGTTCTGTGGCAAACATCCCTTTCTTTGGCATAATTGCCGGGAAGGGAGGGGCTATGCACCACGCCACGCAGCTTTTTCCGGGTTCTGGGTTAGGTTTGTGGCTTTTTTGGTTGTTGCTTTTGCTTGCCGCTGCCGGGGTGGCCTATTCGCTCACCCGGCGCTTGAAGTTGGTGGCTGCCGGGCGGCGTGGGGTGGTGTTGGGGCAATGGGGTCGCAGGATTTGGGACGTGGTGGTGTACGTGCTGGGTCAAAAGCGCATGTTTTCCGATCCTGTGCCGGGGGTTATGCACGCGCTGATCTTCTGGGGCTTTTGCGTGTTCCTTTTGCGCTCCTTGGCCCTCGTCTATGAAGGCATCACCGGCGGCCATGGGCTTCCCTTCCTTTCCGGAGGCTTTGGCACCGTTTACGGCTTTACCAAGGATGTGTTTGCGGTTTTGGTGCTCTTGGGGGTGGGCGTGGCCATGTTCCGCCGGGCAGTGACCCGCCCGGCGCGCCTGGAGTATTCGGCCGACGCCTGGTTCATCTTGGGCATGATCGCTACCCTCATGATCACCGACATCACCATGGATGCGCCGCGCCTGGCTGCGGGAGCTGCGGAAGGCTTTCAGGGCGCGGTGGTTTCCAAGTTCGTAGCCGGGTGGTTTGCGGGTTCGGCGGCAGGGACGCTCGATGCCGTGTATGCCGTTTCCTGGTGGCTCCACGTGTTGGTGCTCTTCGTTTTTGCCAATTACCTCCCGTATTCCAAGCACTTTCACGTGTACCTTTCGCTTCCCAACGTGCTTTTGCGGCCCCTGGAGCAACCCGGCAAGCTCACCAAGATGGATTTGGAAAACATCGAAGAAGGCACTACTCTGGGGGCCGCCAAGGTCACCGACTTCACGTGGAAGCAGCTCTTGGACCTTTACACCTGCACCGAGTGCGGCCGCTGCACGGTGGTTTGCCCCACCACCATTACCGGCAAGCCCCTCATCCCCAGAGATTTCACCATTGACCTGCGGGATCACCTCACCGCCAACAGCGGGCTCATCCTAAGTGGGAAGAAGGGCGAACTTTCAGACCTGGCGGGGCCGGTGATTAACCCGGAAACGGTTTGGGCCTGTACCACCTGCCGCTGGTGCGAGGAGGCCTGCCCGCTTTTCATCTCCTACACCGACAAGATCGTGGAAATGCGCCGGCACCTGGTGCTGGAAAAGGCGGAGTTCCCCCCGGAAGCCGAGCCGGCCTTCCGCGGCATGGAAACCGCAGGCAACCCCTGGCAGCTGCCGGCGGACAGCCGGGCGGATTGGGCCAGGGGCCTGGATGTGCCCCTGGCCAGCGAAGCTGGTGAGTTCGAGTACCTGTTCTGGGTAGGGTGCGCCGGCTCCTTTGACGACCAGGGCAAGCGCACCTCGGTAGCGCTGGCCAGGCTCCTCAAGGCTGCGGGGGTCAAGTTTGCCATTTTGGGACCCGAGGAAACCTGCACCGGGGATGCGGCCCGTCGTTTGGGAAACGAGTACCTGTTCCAAATGCTGGCCCAGGCCAACGTGGAAACCCTCAACCGCTACGGCGTGAAAAAGATCGTCACCAACTGCCCGCACTGCTTGCACACGTTGAAAAACGAGTATCCCGATTTTGGCGGCCAGTACGAGGTGGTCCACGGCACACAGCTGCTGGCCCAGCTTTTGCGGGAAGGAAGGCTCAAGCTTACCAAGGAGCTCCACCAGGAACTCACCTTCCACGATCCCTGCTATTTGGGCCGCACCAACCGGGAGTTTGACGCCCCCCGGGAGGTTTTGGCGGCCATCCCCGGTTTGCAGCTGAAGGAAGCCCCTCTTTCCCGGGAAAAGTCCATGTGCTGTGGGGCCGGTGGTGGCCGCATGTGGCTGGAGGAAAAGCTGGGCAGCCGCATCAACCAAACCCGCCTGCAGCAGCTGGAGGGGTCCGGTTGCCAGGATGTGGCGGTGGCCTGCCCCTTCTGCGCCATCATGATCGGCAACGCCCAGGGGGAGCTGGGAAGGGAGCAAGCTAAGACCCTCGATGTGGTGCAGTTGGCGGCCCAGGCTTTAGGTGAAAGCTAAGGCGCTTCCTTCGAGTTCCCACAAAGGCCGGCACCTGCGGCTTGCCCGCTGGGGGGAAACCCTGGCGCTCCTGTGGCTTTGGCTCAAAGGCTACCGCCTGGAAGCTCGCAACTGGCGTTGCACCCTGGGGGAGCTGGATTTGGTGATGCGCCGGCGCGAGCTTCTGGTCTTCGTGGAGGTGAAAACCCGGACCTCCCGGCAGGTGGGGTTGCCGGAAGAGGCCGTTTCCTTGGGCAAGCAAGCGCAGCTCGCGCGGGTCGCCAAGGCGTACCTTTCCCAGCGCCGGGGCCCTCTGCCCCCTTGCCGCTTTGACGTGGTGGCGGTGGAGCTTTCTGGCTTTTTCCCGCGCTTGCGCCACCACCGGGGCGCCTTTGTCATGAAAACCTGACGTTTCCCTGACCTTTCTCGGAAAAAAACGCCTTCCCCCTCCCTGGGCCTCCGGGTAAAAAAGGCCCCAGCACCAGGAGGTGAAGGGCTTGAAGCCGTTTCTGCCTTTGATTTGCCAATTCAAGCTTCCCCAACAGGGGGAGGAGGGAGGAACCATGAGGAGGATGGCAGTAGCGATGCTGGTTTTGGGTCTTGGGACGGGAACCCTTTGGGCCGCTTCGTCCCAGGACCGTTGGGCGCTCCAGGAGCAAGCGCTCCAGGCCCTGCCTGAGGGCGCGGAGCTGAGCTTAAGCGAGAGGGGTGTGCCCCGGGAGCTTTGGCGTCCGGGGAAAGCCCGTTTGGCCCCGCAAGCGGAAGGAGCCGCGCTCTTGGCCGTTCATGAGCTGGGTCCGCTTTTCCGTCTCCAGGCTGAGGACAACTTCACCCCGCGGGTGGTGGAGCGGGACGAGCTGGGCCAGGAGCACGTGCGGTTGCAGCAAACCTACCGCGGTGTGCCGGTGGTGGGAGGGGACCTCATCGTGCACCTGGATTCCCAGCAGGTGTTGGGGGTAAACGGTCAGTTTGTGCCTGATCTGGACCTGGAGGTTTCACCCCGTCTTTCGGAGCGAGAGGCCATTGCAGCAGCTACGGCCCGGGTGGAAGCGGACGGCGGGATGCCGGAAGGGGTGGTGGAAGTGGGTGCGCCGGTGATTTACGCCCGGGACACGGTGCCATACCTGGCTTTGCCGGTGCTGGTTTACTACTCCTACCAAGGCAACCCCCATTTGGACATCTTTTACGTGGATGCCACCACCGGGGAAGTGAAGGGCTTGGAGCCGCGGCTATTCACGGCTAAGTACCGGACCATTTACAACCTCAACCAAAAGTGCATTTATACCGGCTCGGAACTCCCCGGCACCTTCATGTTCTCCGAAGGTGGCAGCTCTTCCGATCAATCGGCCATGGGGGCCTACAACGGCACCGGCACCACGTACGACTTTTACAAGAACGTGTTTGGCCGGGATTCCTACGATGGGCAAGGAGCGGAGCTGCGCTCTTCCGTGCACGCGCAGTTTTCCACGGGACTCTTCGGTTGCACCAAGAACAACGCGGCGTGGATTGACACCTCGAGCATCCACCAAATGGCCTACGGTGATGGCGACGGCTCGACCCTGGGGGATCTGGCCCGCAGCCTGGATGTGACGGCCCACGAGCTCACCCACGGTGTCACCTCCCGGACCGCAAACCTGGCCTACCAGAACGAGTCGGGAGCGCTCAACGAGGCCATGTCGGACATCCTGGGTCGGGCCACATCGTTCTGGGCTGGACAGGGGGACCCCTCGGTGAAGACCGATTGGGTTATTGGCGCTGATGTTTACACCCCGAATCAATCCGGGGACGCCCTGCGGTACATGTACGACCCCAAGAAGGACGGGCAGTCGGCGGATTACTACCCCGAGCGCAACTACGCCTCGGGTTGCACGCCTTCTTCCTCCAACGACTACTGCGGTGTGCACACCAACTCGGGGATTGCCAACTTGGCGGCTTTCCTCATGTCCTACGGTGGCACCCATCCGCGCGGCAAGACCTCGGTGAACGTGCCGGGCTTTGGGGTGGTGAAGATGCGCTCCATCTTTTATCGCGCCCTCACCGTGTATATGACCTCCTCGGACACATTTGAGCAAGCCCGCAACCACACCGCTCAAGCGGCCGCCGATCTGTACGGCGGGACCTGCACGCCTGAGTGGAAGACCGTGCAAATGGCGTGGGATGCGGTGGGCGTTCCGGGAACCTGGAGCTGCTCGGCACCGGGTACCTACTCCATTTCCGGAAACGTGGGCACCTCCGGAGCCACGGTGACCGCGGGTAGCGCCAGCGCCACCTCCGATGCCAGCGGCAACTACACCATTTCTGGCCTCGCTGCGGGCACCTACACCGTGACGCCTTCCAAGTCCGGCTGCACCTTTACCCCCACCTCCCGCTCGGTGACGGTGGGACCCAACGCCACCGGCATTAACTTCACCGCCTCCTGCAGCTCGGGTAGCCAGCTTTTGCAAAACCCGGGGTTTGAGCAGGGCAACGTGATTTGGACGGCGAGCACCGGCGTCATTGAAAACAACGCCTCGCCGGCGCCCCGCAGCGGCTCCTGGAAGGCCTACCTGAATGGCTACGGCACTATTTCCTCCGAATACCTGTACCAGGATGTCACGGTGCCGGCCAGCGCCACCTCGGTAACGCTTTCCTTCTGGCTGTGGATCCGCACGCAGGAGACCAGCACCACCACCGCCTACGATCGGCTCTGGGTGCAGCTGCGCCGGCCTTCGGACAACTCGCTGATCAAGACGCTGGCCATTTACTCCAACCTCAACAAGACCTCCACCTACGTGCAGAAGAGCTTTGACATCACCCAGTACAAGGGTCAAACCTTGCGGATTTACTTCTACGGCGCTGAGGACTCGAGCTTAGCCACCGGCTTCCTCATTGATGACACCGCCCTTACCGTGCAATAGAACCTGGCCTCCTCTTTTTCCGGGCCCGGGGTCATCCCCGGGCCTTTTTTTGCTAGGCTTGCATCAGGCAGGAGGGGACCATGCGCTGGTATTACCTGGGCGGAGCGGCCGTTGGGTTGCTACTTTTGGGAGAAGCAGTGGCGGTGGCCAGCTTTGGTCCTTCGTCTCGATGGGCCTGGTTGGGCGTGTTTTCCTACCTTTGGTTGCTTTTTTGCCTGGTAGGCCTGGTGGTGAGTTTGCGCCGGGGACTTTCCCCGTGGTTTTTTGTGGTTTTCATTCTCTACGCCCTGGCTGACGCTCTTTACGGCTTTTACCTGGCCGCAAAGATCCCCGATCCCTCCCAGTTCCGCTTGCCTCCAGCGGTGGTTTTCTTTCATGGTTTCTTTGGTGCGGCTTACGCCTTTTGGGGGGTGTCCCTTTGGCGGCGCTTTGAGGGTGTGGCGTCGTGAGCTGGCGGGGGTTGCCGGCGGGTTCCCTGCCCCGGGATGTGGTGCGTATTGCCGTGGGGTTGGTGCTCATCCCGGCGGTGGCGATTTTGGCTTTGAGCTTCGCCATGGTGCAGCTCCTGCCGGAACCCGGCTCCCTGCTGTTTCCTCTTTTTCTGGTGCCTCTGGCAGCGGCCCTATTGGCAGGCGGGGTGCTTTTGCTCTTGTCTTCCCGGGAGCTTTCCCGCATGAGCAAGAACCAGGCTTTGTTTGTGGCGCAAGCCAGTCACGAGCTGCGCACGCCGCTCACCACCTTGCGTTTTTTGGCTTCGGGCTTGGAGGATCGGGAAAAGGCCCGCGCCCTGGAAAACGCGGTGGCCGTGCTGGAGGCCGGCATTCACCGGCTCATTGACTGGGGGCGCCTCACCGGCGGGCAGCTGCACTTGCGTTTGCTGCCGGTGTCGGTGGCTCACGTGGTGGGGGAGGCGCTGCGGCGTACTGAAGCCAGCTTGGCAGCGAGGGGGCAGCGGGTTGTGAGATCCGGCCTTGAGGATGCCTCAGTTTGGGCGGACCAGGAAGCAGCGGTTTCCGCGCTGGTCAACCTCCTCACCAACGCCAGCAAGTACAGCCCCCCGGGGAGCACCGTGGAGCTGGGCATTGGGGAAAAGGGGGAGTGGGTCACCGTATGGGTGCGGGACCAGGGGGTGGGCATTGCCCCTGGCTTACAGCGCAAGATCTTCCGCCCCTTTTTCCGCCTCCCCTTTGTGGAATCCCAGGGGGTGGAGGGCTTTGGCTTAGGTTTGGCGATTGTGTCCCAGGTCATGGCCGCCCAGGGCGGGAAGGTGACGCTCTACTCAAAGCCCGGGGAAGGCTCGTGCTTTACCCTGTGGTTTCGCCGGGGGCAGCGGGAATGAGCTTGCGGGTTTTAGCGGTGGAGGACGACAGCGAGCTTTTGCAGGCGCTCCAGAGCTTTCTCAGCCGGGAAGGTTACGAGGTGGTTACGGCGCAGGATGGTTCCCGCGGCCTGGCGCTGGCACTTCGCGGCGATTTTGCCGCGGTGGTGTTGGATTTGACCCTCCCCAGCGTGGACGGGTTCAAGCTGCTTACGGCGCTCCGTGCGGAGGGCATCCGCACCCCGGTGCTGGTGCTCTCGGGCAAAAGCGATCCCCTGGACAAGGTGATGGCCCTGGATTTGGGCGCCGACGATTACATGACCAAGCCCTTTGCTCCGGCGGAGCTGGCCGCCCGCTTGCGGGCTCTGTTGCGTCGGGCCCAGACCCCGGAGGTCCTGCAGGTGGGCCCTCTTACCGTGGACCTGGGGCGTCAGGTGGTGCGGCGGGGTGAGGAGGTCCTTGCCCTTTCCCCCACCGCTCGTACGGTGCTCTTTACCCTGGTGCGGGCCAAAGGGGCGGTGGTTTCCCGGGAGGACCTGTTTGCCGCTGCCCGGCCGGGGAAGAAGTTTGGCTCCCGCCGCATCGTGGACAACGCGGTGATGGAGCTGCGCCGGCTGCTGGAGCAGGATGCGGAGAACCCCCAATTTTTGGTCACGGTCCGTGGTTTAGGATATCGGTTGTGCTGGGAAGAGGGGGGTTCCCCCCAAAAAAGCTAGGAGGTGCTGCGATGAAGGTTCGAGGTTGGGCTGCAAAAGAAAAAGGAGCGCAACTTGAGCCTTTGGAGTACGAGCTGGAGGTGAGCTCACCCCACGAGGTTTTGGTGGCTGTGGAGGCGTGTGGCATTTGCCATTCGGACATCCACATGATTGACAACGACTGGCAGATGTCCACCTACCCGTTGGTGCCTGGCCACGAAGTGGTGGGTCGGGTGGTGGAAAAGGGGGCTGCGGTGGAAGGGCTGGAGGTGGGCCAGCGGGTGGGCATTGGCTGGCAGGCTTCCGCGTGCATGACCTGCCCCGACTGCCTTTCCGGCAACGAAAACCTCTGCGATCACCACCAGGGGCTCATCGTCACGGGCAAGGGTGGCTTTGCCTCCCATGTGAAGGTGGACGGACGCTTTGCCTTGCCGTTCCCGGAAAAGCTGCCGGTGGAAGCGGGGCCGCTCCTGTGCGGCGGGGTGACCGTGTACTCGGCCCTGCGTCACGCCGGCATGAGCTCGGGCCAGCGGGTCGGGGTGATTGGCCTGGGTGGGTTAGGCCACCTGGCGGTGCTGTTTGCTGCGCGGTTGGGTAACGAGGTGACGGTGTTCACCACCACCCCGGAGAAGGCCAAGGAAGCGGAAAAGCTTGGAGCCACCCGGGCCTTTGTGGTGGAACCTGGGCAAAGTCCGCCGGCGCCTCCGTATCGTTTGAACCTGCTTTTGAGCACCGTGCCTTACCCCCAGGATTGGGTGGCTTACCTCCACTGGCTGGATTCCGACGGTACCTTGGTGCTGGTGGCTGGCGGACCCAAGCCGCTGGAAATTCCCTTTTGGGCGCTTTTGACCAAACGCCGTAGGATCATGGGGTCGCCCATCGGCGGCCGGGCCATCCTCAAGGAAACGCTGGAGCTAGCCGCGCGTTTGGGGATTACCCCGAAGGTGGAGGTGTTTCCCATGGCTTCCGTAAACCAAGCGCTGGAGCACGTACGGCAAAACCGCGTGCGGTATCGAGCGGTGCTCCGGAACGCCTGAGGGCGTCCTGGGAAGGGGAGCAAAGGATTCTCCAAATTGTCGCTTTTTCCCGGCGCTAGAGCAGGGTTGCCGGTGGCGTGGCCGCGTAAATTTGGTAACGGGCCACCGGCTGGAAGCCAACGCCAACGTAAAAGCCGTACGCAGACGCCGTGGAACGCAGAACCGCCCACCGGCAACCCCTGGCCCTGGCCTGGGAGAGGATGTGGCTGACCAGCGCCTCGCCCACACCTTGCCCGCGGGCGGAAGCGGCGGTGGCCAGGTTGTAAATGCCCGCCACCTGGTCGTCGTCTACAAACATGCTGGCGGTGCCTACCAGCTTGCCCTGAATGAAGGCGGCCAGGTGCATGAGGGGCTGTTCTGCGCCCAAACCTATGGCCAGTTGTTCGCCGTACGCTTCGGCCACCTCCCAAGGTAAGCCAAAGCCCTGGCCGAAAACTGCAAGCCAGGAGGGCCAGAGGTTGTACCCGCTGAGGATTTGAACCTCCACATCGGGAAGGTGGTGACGTTGAAGCTCAAGCTCCGTGGAGCGCACCATGCCCCAGGCTTGGGCGGTGGGGCGAAAGCCCAGCTCCTCCAAAATGTGGGTGAGGTTTGCGGGTTTTGACCGGGGTCCTACCCAAAAGGCCAGTGGAGCACCCCTTCCGAAAGCTTCATCCCGTAAGCGAACCAGCCGTAAAGCGGCGTCAACGTTGGCGAGCTCGCAGCGAATGACCTTATTGAAGGCCTCGTTGGCGATGGCGCTTTCGCACCAGACAAGACCAGGCTCGGTGTAAACGCGCCAGCCCGGCCACTGCGAAAGAAATGTGACAAGCGATGCCACGTTGTACTCGAGTTGCGCCACGTGGTCCAGCACAACTGTATGGTAGCCATTCAACAACAAAAAAGAAAGGCTGTTGTGACTCGTGCGCAAACAACAAAGGGCGAGGGAGACCCCCCGCCCCGCAGTTTTTTCCTGGACTTCTGCCTTACGGCCTTTCCAAAAGGTAGGCAAAGCCCATGCCGCCGCCGATGCACATGGTGACGATGCCCCGCTTGGCGTTGCGTCGTTTCATTTCGCCGATGATCTTGCACGTCAAAATCGCACCGGTAGCCCCCAGGGGATGTCCCGTGGCAATGGCGCCGCCGTTCACGTTGAATTGCTCGTCGGAAAGCCCCAGTTCCCGTACGCAGTAGACCGATTGCGAAGCAAAAGCCTCGTTAATTTCCACCAGGTCAATGTCTTTAAGCGAGAGGTTGGCCTTGGCTAAAAGCTTGGGTACCGCCTTGGCCGGACCAATGCCCATGATGTCCGGAGGGACCCCCGCCACCGCCCACTGCCGCACGTACGCTTGAATTTCCAGCCTCATTTCTTTGGCTTTTTCCTCGGACATGACCACCACGAAAGCCGCACCGTCGTTGATCTGCGAGGAGTTCCCCGCGGTGACGGTGCCCCGCGGGTCAAAGACCGGCTTGAGCTTGGCCAAAGCCTCCAAGGAGGTGTCCGGTCGCGGGCCTTCATCGGTGTCAAACACAAACTCCCGCCACACGCCGTCGTCCATGGTGCGGACCTTCAGGGGGACGATTTCATCCTTGAACTTGCCGGCGGCAATGGCGGCGGAAGCCTTCTGATGGGAGCGCAGGGCAAAGGCGTCCTGATCTTCCCGGGTAATGCCGAACTGCCGAGCCACCACTTCCGCTGTGGTGCCCATGGCGATGTACGCGTTGGGCAGGAGGTCCATGAGCTCGGGGTCAGCGGTGAGCTTGTTGCCCCCCATGGGCACCATGGACATGGATTCCACCCCGCCGGCAATGATGATGTCGGCGGAGCCGGCCTTGATTACATCCGCCGCCCAAGCGATGGATTGCGAACCGGAGGAGCAGAAGCGGTTGATGGTGGTGGCCGGAACATCCACCGGGAAGCCCGCCAGAAGCCAGATGAGCCGCGCCATGTTCATGCCTTGTTCGCCTTCAGGCATGGCGCAGCCCACGACGAAGTCATCCACCATGGCGGGGTCCAAGCCCGGGGTGCGGCGTACCAGGTCCTTCAGAACCGCCGCCGCGAACTCCTCGGGTCTGGTGTCCTTGAGGCTCCCTTTTTTGGCTCGGCCGATGGGGGTTCGGGCGTAGCTGACGATCACGGCTTGTCTCATGCTCGCCTCCTTTTAATTGCGCAGCGGTTTGTTGTTCAAAAGCATGTACTTGATGCGTTCCTGGGTCTTGGGCTCGCCGCACAGCGACAGGAACGCTTCCCGTTCCAAATCAAGGATGGTTTGCTCCGAAACCGGGTTGTTGATGGTGGTGTCGCCACCACAGAGGATGGTGGCAATGTGCGTGGCGATCTTTTCGTCGTGGGAGGAGATGTTGTGGGTGAGCTTGAGGTTGTGCAGGATCATGCGCAGGGTGGCGATTCCGGAACGCCCCGGCAAACGGAAGGTCTTGGGCACCGGTGGCCTGTAGCCCTCCTCGGCCATGGCAATGGCCATGCGCTTGGCGGTCCACAGCTGCTGGTCGCGGTTGAGCTCCACGTGATCGCAGGGCCGCAGGTACTTGAGCTCCCGGGCTTCCTCGGCGGAAGTGGCCACCTTGGCCATGGCGATGGTTTCAAAGGCCTTGCGGATGAAGGGGAGGTTGTCGAGGATAGGCTCGTCAATCCCTTCCAAGACGCGCTCCAACATGAAAACATGCCCGGCACCGGCGGGGACCAAGCCCACTCCCACCTCGACAAGACCGATGTAGGTTTCGGCCAAAGCGCAAACCCGGTCGCCGCCCATGGTGATCTCTGCGCCGCCACCGAAGGTAAAGCCAAAGGGGGCGGTAATCACCGGAATGGGAGCGTAGCGCATGCCCATGGTCATCCCCTGGAACTTGCGGATCATTTCGTCAATGGCCTTCCACGCTTGGGACGTGGCGCCTTCCAGAATCATGAGCAAATTGGCGCCGGCGCAGAACTGCTCCGCCTGGTGGTGGATGACCAAACCGCGGAACTCCCGGGGACCGATTTCCAGGGCCTTGTGCATGACCTCCATGATTTGGTCATCAATGGGGTTGAGCTTGGGCTGCATGGCTGAATGGAACTCCACGCAGCCAATGCCGTCCCCCAGGTCAATAAGCGAGGCTCCGGGGTTTTCGTAAACGATGCGGTTTCGCCTTTTGATTTCGGGAAGCACCAGGAAGGTGTCCGGCCGCGGCTCGGGGAGGTACGCCTTCTTGGCGGCATCCCAGTACTCTCGCCTCAGCTCTCCTGGCCGGTAGAAGCTCTCCGCTCCGGAGGCCAGCATTTCCTCCACCCACGGCGCCGGGCTCACGCCTTCGGCCTTCATGCGCTCCACCACCGTGCGCACGCCCAGGGCGTCCCAGGTTTCGAACGGCCCCAGCTCCCAGTTGAACCCCCACTTTAAGGCGTTATCAATGTCCACGATGGTGTCGGCAATTTCGAAAAGCCGGCGGGAGGTGTAGGCCAGCGTGTCGCGCAGCACCCGCCACGCGAACTTGCCGGCGCGGTCCTCAGCAAAAGCCAGCGTCTTGATGCGCTCCCCCGGATCGTGAATGTTCTTCGTGGCTTTGAGCGAAGGAAAGTCATAGCGCTGCTTGGGACGGTAGTTGAAGGTCTTCCAATCCAGCACGAAATCCTGCTTTTCCCCGTTGGCGCCCTTTTCGCGCTTGAAAAAGCCAGCGCCGGACTTCCGCCCCAGCATCTTTTGCTCCACCATGCGGGTGACGAATTCGGGGACCTGGAAGTAGGGTTGCCCCTCATCGTTGGGCAGGTCTTCGCGCAGCGTGCGCACCACGTGCACCATGGTGTCGAGGCCCACCAGGTCCACGGTGCCAAAGGAAGCCGACTTGGGGTGCCCCATGGCGGGACCGGTGATGGCGTCCACCTCGTCCACCTGGTAGTCCATCTCGATCATTGCATGCAGGGTGGCCATGAGCGCGTACACGCCAATGCGGTTGCCCACAAAGTTGGGCGTGTCTTTCCCGTAAACGATGCCCTTGCCCAGCCGGAAGCGGCCAAAATCGGCCATGGTGCGCACCACTTCCGGGTCGGTATCCTCGCCAGCAACGATTTCCAAAAGCCGCATGTAGCGCACGGGGTTGAAGAAGTGGGTGACCAAAAAGTGCTTGCGGAACTCGGGCGACCGCCCTTCCACCATCTTGCGGATGGGCAAGCCGGAGGTGTTGGAGGAAACGATCACCCCAGGGCGCCAAACCTGCTCCACCCGGGCAAAGAGCTGCTGCTTGATGTCCAACCGCTCCACCACCGCTTCCACGATCCAGTCACATTCGGAAAGGCGGGCCCAGTCATCCTCGAAGTTCCCCACCTCAATTAGCGGGAGGAACCTTTGGGAGTAAATCAACGCCGGCTTGGATTTCTTGATGTTCTCCAAGCCTTGAAGGGCGAGCTTGTTGCGAAAGGCTCGATCTTCCGGCTTGAGCCCTGCTTTTTCGTCCTCGGGTGTGAATTTGGGAACGATATCCAAAAGCAGGGAGGGAACGCCGGCGTTAGCGAGATGGGCAGCAATGCCCGATCCCATCACACCGGCGCCCAGAACGGCCACTTTGCGGATGGGTTTATGCATGGGCTCCTCCTTTCATGGCAATCTCACGCGCCCCCAAACGAGCCTCCAGACGCCTTGCAAGCGCGCTTGCCTCGGGGCTTTGGGGTCTCGGGGGCTGGCGGAAAAAGGGCTGAATGAACACTCGTTCAGTTTGCCACAGGGCCTACGGCAACGCAAGGTCGGCGCCGTAGGGAGCCGGAGCGGTTCATGGGTGGCACGGTTGAAGCGCGGCCTTGTTACAATTGCTGTGACGGTGAGCGACACGATTCGCACACGGCGCTTTTTGGTCGCGGGGCGCGTCCAAGGTGTGGGCTTTCGCTATTTCGTGTACCGCGAAGCTCAACGCCTGGGTTTGTCGGGTTTTGTCCGCAACTTGGGGGATGGACGGGTGGAAGTGGTGGCCACCGGTGACGAGGGCGCCTTGAACCGCTTAGAAGCCTTGCTATGGCGAGGGCCGGTGATGGCCAACGTCACCATGGTGGAAGTGGAAGAAACCGAACCACCCGCCAACCAAGGTTTTGTGATTCTCTCATCCCGCCGTTCGTAACCTTCGGGCTTCGCCCTTGTGCCCACGGGGTTTCGAGGCTACCATTGCGGCGGGGCTGTAGCTCAGTAACGGATAGAGCAGCGGTTTCCTAAACCGCGTGTCGCCGGTTCGAGTCCGGCCAGCCCCGCCATGCCCAAAGCGAGTTTGGGCCATACGGCCTACGACTCGTTCTCCGCCCCCCGGCCCCACCGCCCGCGGAGTGGCGAGTCCGGCCGCTTCTTTTGCGGGGGGCACGGCCACGCTCCCCCGCCCATGCGTGGCCGGCTTGGCCCCCCGCGTTGGATGTGGGGCCGCCGCTCCGCGTGTGGGGCCGGCGCTCCTGCGCCGGCTAACAGAAAAAAGACTGCGACGGAGCGCAGGTCCCACATTTTTCGTGCGGGTTCCTCAGTTTTCCTTTAACGTTGCGATTGAGCGCGGTTCCGCAATTTTCGTCCTTGCTCCGCCGCGAATGCGCCAAATCCCCACACTCGGTCCCGCGAAGCCAGTTCGTGGTTTGGAGCTGGAACGGGCCTAGAGTGAGCTCAGGATCTTCTGGAGGGCGTCCAGCTCGGCGAGGGTGGTGTAAAAGTGAGGGGAAAAGCGCACCCACGAACCGAGGGTGCCTACCCGCACGTGCCGCGCTTGCAAGCGCCGCTGGACTTCCTCGGCAGGAAAGAACGGATGCTGGGCCAAAACGATGCCGGCCACTGGTTGTGAGGCCCCCGGAGAGGCCACGTTCCAGCCCAGCTGGAGGAGAAAGGAGGTCATGGTCCGCTGGTGGGCAAAGATGCGGTTTCGCACGGCCACCAGGCCTTCGGCCAAGATCAACTCCAAACTTGTCGCCCAGCCGGCCAAAACAAGAGGGGAAACACCCTGGCCTTCAAAGCACGCCGCGTCGCTGGCGCCCTCGGCCAGAGGCTTACGCCAGGGGGAAAAGACGGGGTGCCAGCGTTCCCGCAGTTCTGGCGTGGTGATCAAGGAGCAAGCCCCCTGCGGGCCCAAAAGCCAGGTGTGGCTGGGCAGCAAGAGCGCCTCCACCTCCAGTTCGGGAAAGCTTTCGGGCCGACAGGGCACGGCCTGGCTGCCGTCCAGAAC
Source organism: Thermoanaerobaculum aquaticum (assembly GCF_000687145.1). Lineage (NCBI taxonomy): Bacteria > Pseudomonadati > Acidobacteriota > Thermoanaerobaculia > Thermoanaerobaculales > Thermoanaerobaculaceae > Thermoanaerobaculum > Thermoanaerobaculum aquaticum. Next base: position 80,660 of record NZ_JMFG01000008.1, on the reverse strand, counting down.
CACCAAGCACCCCCGGGCCTTGAGCTCCTTGGCCACGGCGGGAAAATCTCCCACCCACCCCGCAGCATCCACCCAGGGGAGGTAAACCACAGCGCGTTCTGGTGCCCTGGCCTCGAGAATGTGAGCGAGCTGTGCCCATCGGGCCGGCTCCAGGAGGGTGGCAGGGCGTCCCAACCGCTGAAGGAGCAGGACCAGGGAGCGGGCCTCGTCGGGATCTTCTGCGGTGAGAAAAAACTCGGTGCCTGGGGGAAGGTCTAGCCCGGCAAAAAGGGCCGCCAGCGCCGTGGCAGCATCGGGGAAAAGGCTCACGTCGCTGGGCTGACACCCTGCTATTTGCGACACCAGCATGCGGACCTTTTGGTCCAGCTGGTTGAGCTCCCGCGACTGCCAAAAACCTTCCTGCTGGTAGAGCCTCAGCGCTTCGCCAACGGCGGCCACCGCCGGCTGCGGCAGGGGGGCAAGGGTGGCGTGGTCCAGGTAAAGGCAGCGCTCGCGGATGGGAAAGATGGCGGAGAACTCCATGGCAGGGCCAGTATAGAAGCTTGTCCTGGCTGGCGTTTACACTGTAAAGTGCAAGGTCAGCCATGTGCGGGATCTTTGGCTACGCCGGCAGCCGAGTGGTGTGCTCCTCCCGGGATGCGGAGAGGGCCCTCGCCCTTTTGCGCCATCGGGGTCCCGATGCCACCGGCTTTGTGTCAGGCCCGGGATGGGGGATTGGGGCTTGTCGCCTGGCCATCGTGGATTTGGTGGCCGGGGACCAACCGGTGAGGAACGAGAGCGGCACCATTCATGTGGTGCTCAACGGCGAGATTTACAACTACCGGGAGCTGCAGGAGGAGCTGCGGGGCCATGGGCACCGCCTCCGCTCCTCGGGGGACACCGAGCTTTTGGCCCACCTTTGGGAGGAGCACGGGAAGGCTCTGCTCTCGCACCTTCGGGGGATGTTCGCCCTGGCGGTTGTGGATGAGCGTACGCAAAAGCTCTTTTTGGCCCGGGACCGATTGGGCAAAAAGCCGCTGTACTGGATGCGCTCCCACGGGGGGCTCTTTTTTGCTTCCGAGCTAAAGGCGCTCCGGCCCTTTGCCCAATCCTGGGTGGTGGACCCTCCGGCCCTGGAGGCGTTTTTAACTTTCGGCTTTGTCCCCGAGGGGAGCTGCTTTGTGCGGGGGGTGGAAAAGCTCCCGCCCGGGCATTGGCTGGAACTGGACATTCCCACCGGAGAAATCCGTAGCGGCTGTTACTCCACCTTTGAGTTTTCCCCGGATCCCACGCTCAGCGAGGAAGACGCAGCTCAGCGCTTGGTGGAGCTTTTGGCCGAGGCGACCGCGTTGCGGTTGCGCGCCGATGTGCCGGTGGCGGTGTTCTTGTCGGGTGGTTTGGATTCCGCGAGCATTGCGGCGCTTGCCCGGCGGCTTGGGGAGGAGCCCAAGCTTTTGTTCGTGGATTTAGGTGATGCCGGTGAAAAGCACCGGGCCTTGGCCACCGCGGCAAGCCTGGGTTTGCCTCTGGACGTGCTTCCCGGGGAGGGGGCGCCGAGCCCTGAGCTTCTCCCCAAACTGGCGGAGGTCTTTGATGAGCCTTTGGCCGACCCCTCGGTGGTCCCCACCTATTTTGTGGCGCAAGCCGCCTCGGCCGCGGTGAAAGTGGTGCTCAACGGGGACGGCGGAGACGAGCTTTTAGCTGGCTATCGCCGCTTCCTCCTGGCAGCTGCGGCGGAAAGGCTGCCGACCCGGTGGGCGTTGGCGGCGGGACTGGCCGCTTTGGGGCTGGTTTCTGGCAAGCCGTGGCTATCCCGGCGGTTTCGTGAGGGGCTGAGAGATCCCACCGGGGGGTATTTGGCTTGGGGGCCGGTGAAGTTTACACCCGGGGAAGTGGCATCGTTTTTGGGTCGGGAGCCGAATTTGGCTTCTTTCCACCGGGTTCTGGCGCAGGCGCCGGAAGATTCAGCGGTCAACCGCTTGCGTGCCCTTGAGCTTTTCTTCTTTTTGCCTGGAGATTTGCTGGTAAAAATGGACCGCGCCACCATGGCCTGTTCCCTGGAGGCGCGGTCGCCTTTCCTGGATCAGGAGGTGGTGCGCTTCTTGCTCACCGTTCCCCCCAAGCTCTTGCTATCGCCCTTCCGCACCAAGCGCTTGCTGCGCCGGGCTACCCGCGGGCTTCTTCCCACGGAGGTACGACGGGGTCCCAAGAGGGGGTTTGAGCCGCCGCTTCGCCAGTGGCTGGCTGGACCCTGGGTCGGGGAAGTGCAACGGGTGTTACACGATCCGCGGTGCTCCCTGCGTGGTTTCTTGCGTATGGGGCCTTTGGCCAAAACCCTTAGCAAATTAGCTGTAGCCGATCCCCCACGCCACGCCCGGGCGGTGTTTACGCTCCTCACCCTGGAGCACTGGCTTTCCCGGTGGGGTTAGAGGGTTAACCGGGGGAGTGGGCGCACCTCGATGACCCGCACCGGAAAGCCACGCCCGCGCCAGGCTTCCACCGCCACCCGGAGGTTGGGTTCGTCCCTGCTCACCCACCGAAACCCGTCGCGGGTGTAAAGCAGCACCGCTCCCCGGCGGTTCAGGGATCCCGGTGACTCCGGAACAGGCCTGACTTGCAGGTCTTCCCGGTGGAGCACCCACTCGAAGAGCGCGGCGGCGTCAATGAGCCCGGCCGGATCGCTGCCGCGAACGTAAAAGAGCTTGGGCCACCCTTCCACCGAAAGGGCAATATCCCGGAGCACGTTGGTGCCGTCGGCGCGGACCACCGCCACCGGGCGATCCAGGGGAAACTCACCGGCAACCGCCTCGGCCTGTCTTACGAGCCGGGCATGGGCGTCGGAAACGCGGGCCCAATCCCGTAGGTCCGCCCGCACGGTAAAAACGTGGGCGAGGAGCACCAGAAAACCCACGAAGCCTGCTGCCACGCTGGCAATCCGGCGGCTGCGTTCTCCCAACTTCTGGAAGAAGACGGCAAGGCTCGCCAAAATCAGGAGAAGAAAGCCAGCGTACGGGGCAACCAAGTAGCGGGAGGGCTGGTAGGGCACGAGCAGGGTGGGAAGCATGGGCGCAAAAAGCAAGCTGGCACCGAAAATCCCTGCCGGATGACGGGTTTTCACCGCTAAAACCACCAACAAAAGCACCACCACAGTGGCCAGGCCCCCACGAAGCGTGAACGGAAACTCCAGAGGCACCGGTTGTTCCAGGTGCAAAAAGGAGGCCAAGCTGTGGGGCACCTTGGCCAGCACCCGGAGGTCGTAGCGGAAGTAGTTCTTGTCTCCCGGAAAGCAGAGGAAATAAATCCCAACGTACAGCAAAGCCCCGGCGAAAAAGACCAGGGCTTTTTTGAAGCTTGCGGCCAGCGAATCCCGGGCAAACCCCCAGGCCAGCGCGAAAACGAGAACCGGGGTCACCACCCACGTTTCCTTGCTGAGCATGGCCAGCACCGTTAGCAGAGCCAGAAGCCATGGGTGGCTGCGCATCCCCGGGCGCGGCCAGGCCAAAACTAGGCAAAACCAGCACAAAAGGAGAAGATCATCGAAACGGCTGGAAACCAGCGTAGCTGTTTCGGACGCAAACGGCGATAAGCCCCAAAGCAGGCCAAGGGCAAGGGAAACGGGTTTGGACAATCCTAGTTTCGCACCAACCAGAACCAACGCACACGCCACAATACTGTGCAGCAGCACACTCTGCAGGTGAAAGCCCCCTGCCCAGCGATCCCAAAGAAGACGGTCCAGGGCCAACGTCCAAATTGTGGTGGGGCGGTAAGACGTGTCGAAGTCACTTACCAGCAAGCGAGGTTGATGGAGTGCCTGGTGAACATGCTGGAGAAGCTGGAAATCGTCCCCCATGAGGGAAAACGAAAAGACCCGGGCAAACAGTAAAAAAATTAAGGTTGGGGAGATGAGTACCCAAAAATACTTTGAGCAAAACCTCATAGGCACTGTATAGCAAACTGAAGAAGGCCTTGCCAAGCTTCGCGGAACGGTTTAACCCCGCGACGCTTGGCCGCTGTCTGCCCTTGCCCCTGAGCAACGGACGCGAAGGGCTGTGCGCGAAACTACGTCTCTTCCCGCTGGGGGCAACCTCGAATCAATGCCGGGGACGATCGGCGTGGGGTCTTCCGCGGGGCGCCTGGCCTTCCGAGCGCGGGGCGCTGCTTGCGGGGCTGCGTGGCGCTATGTTCTCTCGCGGCGGGGATTGTGGTCTGCTCACCCCTGAAGGCGGGCTGGAGGGGAAGCTGGAGCGGGTCCTGGGGGCGGGTTCGGCGGGGATTTCCCGCAGGCGAGGGCTTTCCCTGGGGATGATCTGGCGCGGCTGGGGGGAAGCTGGCGGTGCGGAGCGATCCGGGGCAGAGAAGCGGGGTTGTTCCCACCGCCAGGACTCGGAGGAATCGGGCGAGGGGCGAGGCACGAGGTTTTCCCGCCGGCTTGGAGCCCTGGGAACCTCTGGGGCTTCGGGGCGAGGCACCCGCGGCTGCCAGGAGGATGGGGGACGAGAGGTGCGCTCCGGTTGCTCCACCCTTTCCGGCTCCCGGCGTCGGTCCGGCAACCGGGTGACGTCCGGCTCCCTTCCGGAGGGCCTGGAGGTATCAGCGCCGGGTTGACGTCCGCGGGAGAAAGAAGGCTCGGTCCGTGGGCGCGCTTCATCCCCTCCGTCGGAGGGGCGGACGGGGAAAGGCCTGGCCAAACGCACCGCTTCTGAGGTGCGCGTTAACGGCAGGGGGGACACGTCGTTATCCGCTGGACCACGCGTCTCACGCCGGAGGTAGTTTGTAACCTCCCGGGGTGCCTGGTCGCGGAACAGCTCGCGGAGCTCCGCCGGTCGCCCAAGGTCTCGCGGTGCGGGTCCCACCAGAGGCCCCGAGCGCACGATGGCTTCGCGGTCGCCGATGGAGCGGATGATCCGGCCGGGATCCAGCCGAACCCGCTCAATATGGGATGAGGTAAAGCGATCCTCGGGGACGAAGGTCCAGGGCCGGTGATCAATGTGCCCTAGGCGAACCCGTCCTGAAAAATCGAAGCTCACTTCCGACCACCGGTGCGGCCGATCGTAGTGATGATGCCCTTGTTTCCACCACCACCAGTCGTAATACCCCCGGGGGCACCAGCCCACATACCCGGGGGTGTAAACCCAGTGAACCCACGCCGGGGCCCAAACTGGGTCGTAAAACCAAACCCAGCCGAAGCTTACGGAAAAGTACCAGGAGCCGTAGTGGTAGGGGTACCAGCCCCACGGTTCGTAGGAAACCCAACACCAGCCCGCGGGCGTCCAGTACCAACGGCCGTAGGAGTAAGGAACCCAGGTGACGCTCACCCGCGGCCGCCAACCCCAGGCCGAGAGGTCGGTCAAGTACACCCATTCTCCGTAGGTGTCCAGGACGTAGGCCCGCGGAGCCCCCTGCACGTAGCGGGTTGTGGGGGATTGGCTGGGGGGCATGCGGCGCTCCAAGACCCACTGCCAGAAATCGTCGCTATCGCCGCTCCATTCCACCCGCTGGAGCTCCTCGTTGTCGGCAACCCAGGCGGCAAAACCTGCCCGTAGCAAGACCGAGCCCATCCCTGCCGGGAGCTCTGCGGAACCCCGGTGGGCAGCCACCTTGAGCTGGTCCCCATCCAGCTGCAGGCGGTACAGGCCGCCCCGGGCAAGGTAAACGGTGCCGGCGGGAGAGTCCACCCGTACCGATGCGGCTTCCGCGGCTACCTCCACGGCAATCCCACCGGCGGCCAGGTAGAGGGCCGTGCGCGGGGCCGAATAACCGCGGCTTTTGGCGATGCTGTCAAAGTCCACGGTGGTGAACTGGTCGAGCCAAACCGTGGAGCCGTCGGAAAGTTGAATTTCCAGGCGCGCGCCGCGGGCGGTTTCCACCCGGTCCCCGGGGAGCACCGGCATGTTCACCACCGCATCCAGGGTTTCCCCTTGGGTGGCGGGTTTGAGGGTGGCGTACCGTTCAAGGTACGAGATGTAGCTTAGAGAGGTCAGTTCATCCGCGCCCTCTTGCGCCCAGGACACCATAGCCACCATCAAGAAGCTTGCGGCTTTAAGCTGCCAGTGGCTGCGGGTGCTCATGGCTACCTCCCTCCGCCTTCACGCACATGCAATACCCGTGCCAAGTGCTAGCTGTCGAGCCTGAGCAGCTGCTGGACCTGGCGAACCTTCACCACGGTTCTGGGCGGGTAATAGCCTGAGCGAAGGGTGGCGTTGGGGTAGGTGACGCAGCCGGGGCCCATGAGCACCCCCGGGTTGGTGACGGTGTTGCATCCCGTCTTACACCCATCACCGAGGATCGCGCCCAGCTTTCGCAGGCCGGTGCGGACCTTTTCTTCGCCCACCGGAATCGTGATTTCGCCGCCCACGTTTTTAACGTTGGAGAGGATGGTTCCCGCACCGAGGTTAACGCCCCGTCCGAGGATGGAATCCCCCACGTAGTTTTGGTGCGGCGCGTGGGCTTGCGGCAAGAGGATGGCGTTCTTAAGCTCGGAGTGGGCTCCCACCACCGCGCCTTCGCCGCACAACACCGGCCCCCGCAGGTAAGCGCCGGTGCGCACCCGGCACCCGCGGTCCAAGAGCACCGGCCCGCGGATGACCACCCCCGGCTCGATCTCCACGTCCTCGGCTATGAACACCGGGCCGGAAAGCAGGTGCACCCCCTCGGGGAGCGGGGAGCGGATTTCCCAACAGCTCCAGCTTTCCAAATAACGCGCAAGGCCGCTGGCCAGCGCTGTCCAGACGGGCTCGTTATCTGGGAACAACCCGCGGTGGGAAAAGCCAGAAAGATCGAAGAAGTGCTCGGCGGTAAGTGCAATCATCAGCGGGCAGTATACCTGGCTTCGGGCGAGGGCTCGGCGTTGGAGGTGCGTTTCACCACCACCACCGTCTGGTCATCGCTGGGGGTGGGTTGGCCGGAGAAGCTGGCGGTGGCATCGAAGATCAGCTTCACAATGTGGCTGGCGGGCGCGTGGCGGTGGCGGCGCACCAGGCGGACCAGGCGTTCGACCCCAAACTCCTCGCCGGTGCGGTGGTGGAGGCATTCGGTGATGCCGTCGGTGTACATCACCAGCACATCGCCGGGTTCTAGTCGCACGAAACCCCGGACGTAGGTGGCTTTGTCGGATGGGCCAAGCACCATGCCACCTTCCCGCAGGAAGAGCAGCTTGCCGTCTTTCTTGAGGACGAAAGGCGGCACGTGACCGGCGTTCACATAAACCAAATTGCCGTTGGACTCCAGCTCACCCACGAACAGCGAAACAAACTTTGAGGTGAGCTTGGAGCGGTTGATGATGGTGGCCAGGCGCTCCACGGTGCGCACGATCTTGAAATCCCTGGCCAGGCCCATGCGCAAGCCCACGTACACGTCGCGAACCTGCAACGCTGCGGGCAAACCGTGGCCGGAAGCGTCAGCAATGGCCAAGTCGAAGATTTCCGGGGAAACGGGGATGAAGTCGTAAAAATCGCCGCCTACCACTTCGGCCGGGCGGGAATCGCCGGCCAAATCAAACCCCGGATATTCGGGAACCCTCTTCGGCAGGATGGAGTTCTGAATGCGGAGGGCATCCTGCAGGATCTCGTCGAAGCGTTCCTGGCGTAGCTTTTGGCTCAACGCCAGCCTGACGATGTTGAGCGAGGCGGCTAGCTCCTCGTCGCTGCCCCGGCCGGGGGTGACATCGAAGGAAATGATGTACTCGCCGTCGCTCAGGGCAATGGCGGCAAAGCGCTCACCGGTGCCCAGGGCGTCCTCCAATGCCGGATCGAGGCCCGGGGCGTTGCGGTCCATGACCACCAGGCCTCGCTCCAAAAGCTCCTGGATGGGCGGGTAGGAGATGGGCACGCGGGCGCCCACGGGAGCGCTGGGCGTTTGCCCAAAGGTCTCCACCAGCTCATAGTTGACGCCCTCCAGGCGGTAGACGCGGCCCCCCACTAACCCCAGTTCGTTGTGGAAATGGCGGATCATGTGGTCAGCAGCAGCCCTGATGGTCGCAAGGGGCGTTTCCCCCTGCTCGATGGCCGAAAGGGTTTTCGCCACGCGGCGGAACAGGGATTTCGGCGAAGGCGGGCCGGAAACTGCTGGGCGTGTTTGCTGGCGCATGTTGCTCGCTCCTTTCGTTGCTACCCGGCGCTATAAAGGGTACTACCGGTTGGGACGCCCGGCGAGCTCCTCTTTGAGAGCTTGCACCCGCGGGTCCTGAGGGCTTAACTTGGAGGCCTTGTTCACCAGCCGTTTGGCTTTTTCCAGATGCCCTTCGGCCAGCTCCGCGCGGGCCAGGGCGAGGACAGCGTCCACCAGCTGGGGGTTCAGGCGCAGGGCCCGACGGTAGAGTTTTTTTGCTTCGGCAAAGCGGCCGGCGGCCAGCTCCACGTCGCCTCTCACCAGGAGCTGGTGGGGGCTAGCCTGGGCGAGGTTGGCAGCGCGGAGGGCTTGCTGGGCTTCTTGCTCCCGGCCTAAGGACCGGAAGAGGGAAGCCAGGTTAGAAAGCACCGTGGGGTTTGAGGGTTCCAACTCCAAGGCCCGGCGGTAGGCGGAAAGCGCCTGGGGGGTATCGCCCACGCGCCGGTAGGCTACCCCCAGGTTGGCCCAGGCCGGGGCAAAGGTGGGAGCCAGGGCCACCGCATCCTGGAAGAAGCGGAGCGCCACCTCGGGGTGCCCGGCCCGCAGCTCGTCAGCGCCCCGGTTGTTGAGGTAAAGCGCGGTGATCCACATGTCGTCCAGGGGCTTGATTCGCACCGGCTTAACCTGGCGCGAGCGGTCGAAATCGTAAGTGTAGAAACCGCCACCGTACTCCAGCACCGCCACCACGTGAGTGTTCACCACGATCAAATCGCCTTCCCGTTCGGAGCCAATGATCCGTTGGACGAGGGCAGTGGTTACCGGGATCCCCAGCGACCGCCCCAGGGCCACAAAGAGGTTCGTGAACGAAAGGCAGTTGCCTTCCCGGCGGAAAAAAGCTTCGGCGGCAGTGAGGGTTCCGCGGGTGAAGTAGGTGAACGGGAACTGGTCGGGGTCGAAAAGTGCCCGCTGAAGCCTCTCCAAACGAACCGGCGGATCGCCCGGTCCCGCCCACAGGTTGGCGGCTTGCCGCATGGAGTCGGTGACCTGCAAGGGGTTGGGAATGCGGCTGGGATCCACCCCTCGCTTGCGAACCTCCTCCACCCACTGCTCGTGGGAAAGAAAAATTGGAGTCCGCGCCGTTTGGCAGCAAAGGGCGATCAGGCAAGCCGCCGCCAGAAAACCCCGGGCGAGTGCTCTCACCCTCCCATCATGCCACGACAGGGCTGCACGTTAGGAGAGGCTTTGGAGCGTTTCCACCAAATGGGACTCCGGCACCAGCCCCTCGATGTAGGCCTGTCCCCGGTTGATGACGGTACGCGGTACCCCCCGCACCTGGTAGCGGATGGCCAAATGGGGAAACTCCGTGGCCTCCACCATGGCGGCTTTCACCTTCGGCGAGGCGGCGGCCAGGCGGAAGGCGTTCACCACCATCCCGGGGCAGTAAGGGCAGGTGGGGGTGACGTAAACCTCCAGCTCCAGCTCATGGGCCAGCTGAGACAGGAACTCCTTTGTCTCGTCGGCAAGCTCGGGATCGGCCCCGGCAGCCAGCTTGAAGCTTTCCAGGAGGCTGGCGAACTCGTAGCCGGCGGGAATGCCGTAAAAGCGCAGCCCCAAATCCCCGGCGGGGCCCACCGGTACGATGGCCGGCACCATCTCTACACCAAACGCCGACGCCGCGTCTTTATCCAGCAGGAAGTCATGCTCCATGAGCTTCAATTTTGGCGAAAGGGCGGCCAGCTCCCGCAGCAGCTCGCCGGTTTCCCGGCAAAACTGGCACTCCAGCTCCTGGGTGAAAAAATGCACTTCCACCGTGGCCGGAAGCGCGTTCAGGATCTCTTGAACCTTCTTGGCGTCTTTTTCGGAAAGCAATGCCATGCCTTAACCCTCCTTTGTCTTTCCTGCTTCGTTCAGGGCCCGGAGAACCTCGGTCAAATCGGTGATGCCTTTTTCCTTGGCCAGCTCCCCAAGCGTGCCCCACACGGGCTCACCGCACTGGATGCAGATGATCCCGAAGCGCCGCAGTACCCCTGGTGCTTCGGGGATTTGCTCGATGAGCTCTTCAACGGTTATGTCGGGCGTGAGCGGTTTCATATTCATAACTCCATCACCAAACGGTAATATATTGCCTCTCGCCGCGGCTGTCAAGCTGGCGGTGGGGGGTTGCCCAAAGTTCAAGACAGGAGCATCATCTTGCCCTTGAGGAGGGTTCTATGGCGGATGTGGTGCTCGTGGAGGATCGCGGCAGGGTTCGTTGGCTCACCATCAACCGCCCGGAAAAGCTCAACGCCTTAAACCGCGAGGTGCTGGCGGCGCTGGAGCGGGCTTTTGCCGAGGCAGTGGCGGAGCCCAGCGTGGGGGCGGTGGTGATCACGGGTTCCGGCGAGAAGGCCTTTGTGGCCGGTGCGGACATTGCGGAGTTCCAAGGCCTTTCTCCTGCCCAGGCGCAAGCCCTGGCAAGGCGTGGGCAAGCGCTGTTTTCCACCATCGAAGAAGCCCCCAAACCGGTCATTGCTGCGGTGAACGGCTTTGCTTTGGGTGGGGGCATGGAGCTGGCCATGGCCTGCCACCTTCGGGTGGCAGCGGAAAACGCCAAATTCGGCCAGCCGGAGGTCAAGCTCGGCTTGATCCCGGGCTACGGGGGGACCCAGCGGCTCCCGCGCCTTGTGGGCAAAGGGCGGGCGCTGGAGCTCTTGCTCACCGGCGCCATGATTGACGCCGCCACCGCCCTCTCCTGGGGGTTGGTTAACCGGGTGGTCCCGCAGGCGGAGCTTTCGGCCATCGCCCAGAAGCTGGCGGAAGACATCCTGGCGGTAGCGCCCACGGCGGTAAGCCGATGCCTGGAAGCGGTGAACGTGGGCCTTGAAGGCCCGCTGGCCGAAGGCCTGCAAATGGAAGCAGCGCTGTTTGGCTTGTGCGCCGGCACCGAGGACTTCAAGGAAGGCGTGAGTGCCTTTCTAGAAAAGCGTCCTGCCCGCTTCCCCGGTTACTAAATGGCTTTTTTCGAAAAGCCCCAAGAGATCTTCCACTGGGACGCCGGCGCTCCACCGCTGGGCGCGGTGCAGGTTGACGACGAAACCTTGAGGGACGGCCTCCAGGGTCCCTCGGTGCGCGAGCCTCCCCTGGAAGGCAAGCTGGAGTACCTGCACCTGGCGGCGCAGGCGGGTGTGAGCGCGGCGGATTTGGGCATGCCCTCCGCAAGCCCCCGGGTGGAAGCGGAGGTCACCGAGCTCTTGCGGGAAATAGCCCGGGCCAAGCTCCCTTTGACCCCCAACTGCGCCGCTCGAACCCTGGAGCGGGACATCACTCCTTTGGTGCGCATGAGCCAAAACCTGGGGGTGCCGCTGGAGGTCATGCTGTTTTTGGGGTTTTCGGCCCTCCGTCGGCAGGTGGAAGGCTGGGCACGGGAGCACCTTTTGCGCAAGGCTTTTGAGGCGGTGAGTTTTGCCGCAAAAAACGGGCTTTTGGTGACCTTTGTGGCCGAGGATGCCTCTCGCACCTCACCCGAGGATTTGGAAAGCCTCATCCTGACGGTGGTGCGGGCCGGCGCCAGCCGGGTGTGTCTGGCCGATACCACCGGTTGCCTGAGTCCCTGGGGGGCCGAGGCGCTCACCGCCTTTGCCCGCCGCATTCTGGATCATCACGGCTTTTCGCAAGTGGGTCTTGACTGGCACGGCCACAACGATCGGGGGTTGGCGGTGGCCTGCGCCTTGGCGGCAGCCCGGGCCGGCGCCAGCCGGGTGCACGGAAGCCTTTTGGGCATTGGCGAGAGGACCGGCAACGCGCCGGTGGAGCAACTCCTCCTCAACCTGTACCTGTTGGGCAGCCACCGTCGCCAGCTGGAGCACCTTGTGGCCTTTGTGCGCCGGGGCGCCGAGCTTTTGGGCCTTTCCATCCCTGCCTATCAGCCTGTTGCAGGCCGGGATGCTTTTACCACGGCTAGCGGTGTGCACGCCGCGGCCATCCTGAAGGCCTGGGAAAAAGGGGACCAGCGCCGGGCGGAGGTGGTGTACTGCCCGTTTCCCCCGTCGCTTTTGGGGCAAAAGCTGGAAGTGGTCATTGGGCCTTTCTCCGGCGCTTCCAACGTCCGCTACTTCCTGCTCACCCGCGGTATCAAACCCACACCGGAACGAGTCAAAAAGATCCTGGCGGAAGCCAAAAAGCGTCGCGAGCCCTTGGACGAAGGGGAAGTTTTCGAGCTCATTCACGACGAGGCTTAACGGGGCGCTTCGAACTGGCGGAGCAAGCCGGCCTGGCGGAGGGGGTCGAAATCGGGATCCAGACGCAGGTCCAAGCGGTCGAAGCCGTAAAGGTCCTTGCTACGGGCAAGCCAGAGGGTTGCTTTTTCCCGCTCGCCCATAACGGCCCAGGCCGCGGCAATGTTATAGGCCAGCGTTCCCCGGGCCACCTCGCTTCCCTCCCGCCAGAGCTTTTCGGCTTGGGCTAAGGCTTGCTGCGCCTTTTCCCGGTTGCCCAAAGCCGCGTGAGCGCGGGCAAGGCCAATGAACGTGTAGGCACCGGCCCCTTCGCTTTGGGCCAAGGTGCTTAACACCGCCAGCGCTTCTTCCGGCTTGCCCAAAGCCGTAAGCGCGTCCCCTTTGGCCTGCAACGCCTCGCTATCGTTGGGGTCCTCCTTCAAAAGCCTTTCCGCTTCCGCTAGCACCTGCTGCCAGAGCTCGCGACGCTTTTCCTCCCAGCGCAAAAGCGAAGCCCAGTACTGGCCGAACTGATAGGCGGTCAGTCGCGGAGCCGTGGAGTAATCCAGATACTTGCGGAGCGCCTCTTCGAGGGTCGCCCGCGCTTGGCTTTCCTCCCCTAACCGGTGGTAAGCAAAGGCCGCGTAAAGCCAGTGGCGGTAGCGGGTGGGGAAACGCCGTTGCCCTTCGGAGCAGGTTTCTAAGGCGTCTTTGGCCTGGTCGGCCTGCAACTGGCAGTGGGCCAAAAGCTCCCAGGTGGGGCTGAAATCGGGGCGCCAACCTTGCCTGATGAGTTTCTTGGCCAAAGGGATGGCCTTTTCCGGCCGATCCTCCAGCCGGTACAGCAACGCCAGGCGGTACAGCAGGTAGCCGGAGTCCGGAAATAGCGCCAGCGCCTTGGTAAGAGCCTCCCCCTGTCGCTTGTGATCTTCGAAAACTAAAGCGTCCGCCGCTTCCAGGATCACGGCCTCGGTGCTGGAAGGCCGGGGGCACAAGCTGTGGGCTTCAGCTAAACGGCGCGGAGCTTCAGCAAAATCGCCGGTGCCCTTGGCCACCAGGGCCAAAAACAGCGATGCCGGCCAGAACTGGGGATCGGCCTTCAAAGACGCAGAGAGCTTCTCCCGGGCCTCCCGATAACGCGTGCGCTCGTAAAGCCTGAGCGCATCCCGGAAATTGCGGGCGGCTCCGCTGTCGCTCGTCCGTTCCACGAGAAAGCCAAAAAACGCGTCATCGCTGGCCAAGTCCCGGCGAATGTGCTCCCGTTCCAGCACATTCATGACCTGAGGCAGCACGCCCATCTCGAAGGTGCCCGGTTCAGCTTCCCAGCGGGCCAGCCGGCGCCGGTGGCGGCCCTCCTGGCTCTCCGCCGAAAGCGCCACCGCCCCGTTTTTTTGCTCCAAGCTGAGGAGCACCCCAACCTCTGGGGGTGCGGCCAGGGAAAGCCAGCTCACCTTGGCAACTTCTCGCTCCAGGGCCTGAGCCATGGTGGCCAGGGAAGGCTCCTTCGGATTCCAGCTCACGCTTACGGTGAGGCGGCGGTCCGGGTCCAACAGGGAAGCTTGTTTTGGGGGCCAAAGCAACCGACTGGCCAAAACCCCCAACGCCAAAACCGCCACCGCCGCCAGCGCCCGAAGCCGCACCTGGCGCCGCTGCTGCAAGCGTCGCAAGGTGGCAATGATGTCCTGGGTTGAAGGCCGCTTTTCCTTTTCGAGGGAGCAGCAGGCCTGCAGAAGCCTCCGCAGTGGCCTTGGCACGCCCCTGGGAAGGGCACTCCAGTTGAGCTGCCCCTTGAGCACTTGGCCCACAATTTCCGGGATGTTGGCCCCTTGCACCAGGGGGTGTCCGCACAGCATTTCGGCCACGGTGCAACCAAAGGCCCAGACGTCGCTTTTTTCGTCGGCTTCCTGCCCGAGAATTTGCTCCGGCGGCATGTAGGCCGCCGTTCCCACCGCCACGCCTGAGTCGGACTGCTCCCAGGTGCGGTCGTGATCCCCTGGGCGGACCATGGGCTTAAAGCGAGCCAAGCCAAAGTCCAAAATCTTGACGTGGCCTGCTTGGTCCACCATTACGTTGGAGGGCTTAAGGTCTCGGTGAACAACGCCTTCGGCGTGCGCCGCTTGGAGCGCCGCAGCCAGCTGTTCAGCTAAGGGAACGACCCTTTCCAGGGGCAGCGGTCCCCGGGCCACCATGCGGTCCAGGCTCTCGCCTTTCACAAGCTCCATGACGATGATGCGAATTGGCTGCTCGGGGGCTTCCGGGTTTGGGATTTCCTCCAGCTCGTAAACCGCAGCCACCCCAGGGTGGTTGATCACCGCTAGCGCCCGCGCTTCACGACGAAACCGCGTCACCGCATCTTGGTCGTGGAGGAGCTTGTCGGGCAAAAACTTTAAAGCTACCTCCCGGCCTAAAACCAGGTCCTTGGCTCGCCAAACCTCCCCCATGCCGCCACGCCCCAGGAGAGCTTGCAAGCGGAAGTGACCAACCACCGTTCCCGGGTTCACAGGAACATAGTAGGGCCTTGGGTATCGTTTGGCCAACGCTTTTTGAACTGCGTAGGTAGCGCGTTCCGCTTATAGGATTTAAGCACGGTTTTTGCCGGCCCCAAGCCCGCCCCTGGTTCGCGGGCCGGGCCACGCAACGCCGATTGCCTTCCGGTTTCTTGCGGGCAGAGCTTACCGCGCCAGGCTGACCCAAAGCGTTCGCAGCGAGAGAGCCACGATGAGCGAGCCGACGAGGATCATGAGGGGCTTTGCAGGCAGCTTCCTGGTCATCCGGGCCGCCAGCGGCGCTGCGATCATGCCCCCGAGGGTTAGACCGGCAATCACCCGCCAGTGTTCGGCGTAGCTCAAGCTAACGATGAACGTGGCGGTTTGCGCCAGCGTCACAAAAAACTCCGAAAAGTTCACCGAGCCAATGGCGTAGCGAGGATGATTGCCCCTGGCCACAAGCGTGGTGGTGACGATGGGGCCCCAGCCCCCGCCGCCCATGGCGTCTAAAAAGCCACCGAAAAAACCCAAAAGGCTGGTGTGACGGTAGGCGCGCCGGTGCTGCCCTCGGTGGTTGCGAGCTTTGAGCACGATGCGCAGCCCCATGAGCAGGAGGTACG
Organism: Thermoanaerobaculum aquaticum; assembly: GCF_000687145.1. Lineage (NCBI taxonomy): Bacteria > Pseudomonadati > Acidobacteriota > Thermoanaerobaculia > Thermoanaerobaculales > Thermoanaerobaculaceae > Thermoanaerobaculum > Thermoanaerobaculum aquaticum. Next base: position 65,336 of record NZ_JMFG01000008.1, on the reverse strand, counting down.
CGGCAATAAAAGGCTTGATCTTCTCGCCGTTCACCGAGGTGAGGGCGTAGGCTCCCAAAACACCACCCAGAACCCCGGGCACCAGCAAGCGCTTGACCAGCTCCCGATCGAGGTTTCCCAGTTTCCAGTGGGAGGCCCCGGAAATCCCGGTCACCACCACCTCCGCGGTATGGACGCTGGCGGAGGCCGCAGCAGGGGGTACCCCGAGGCTCAAAAGAAGGCTGTTGGAGCTCACCCCGTAGGCCATGCCCAAAGCTCCATCAATGAGCTGAGCAATAAAACCCACCAAAGCAAAAAGCAGAAAGCTGAACCAGGGGGATGTGCTTGCCGAGGTGGCCAGTGAGCAGGAGGAAAGCAGCACGGCGGCGCCTCCCAGAATCCCCAGGGGAAGCAGGCTAGGGTGCCGCGGTGACCGCGAGAACCAACACTGGGGTCCTGGCATGGCGCTTTGATTCTCCTTCTAAATTCACTGGCGATCTGGGGGGACCGGCGGCTTTTCCACCCGTACCCCCGAACTCGCGCGCCATTGTATCCGCCGTCCAACGAAAAAACCGTGTGCCCCCTTGCGTTGCCTGCCGTAGTTTGGCCCTTCAAACCAGAAAAAGCCGGCACCTTGCAAGGGAACGTGATTTCGTGCACAATCCACAAGCTCGACTCAACGTCGAGCCTTTCTGGAGGCACCCATGAAGGTTCATGAATACCAAGCTAAGGAAATCCTGGCGCGTTACGGGGTGGCGGTTCCCCGGGGACGGCTGGCGACCACTCCGGAAGAGGCCAAGAGCATCGCCCAGGAGCTGGGTGGCCGCGTGGTGGTGAAGGCCCAGGTCCACGCCGGTGGGCGAGGGAAGGCGGGGGGCGTGAAGCTGGCCAATTCCCCGGAGGAAGCTTTCCAGGTGGCCTCGCAGATCCTGGGGATGAAGCTGGTTTCGGTGCAAACCGGCCCGGAAGGCAAGCTGGTGCGGAAGGTGCTGGTGGAGGAGGCGCTTCCCATTGACCGGGAGCTTTACCTTGGCGTGGTTTTGGACCGCAGCCGCGGTTTGCCGGTGATGATGGCCTCCGCTTTTGGGGGTATGGAAATCGAGGAGGTGGCGAAAGAACACCCTGAGGCCATCCTCAAGGAACACTTTGATCCGGTCTTGGGATTGCGCCCGTTCCAGGCTCGCAAGCTGGGATTTGCCCTGGGTCTTTCAGGCAACACCTTTAAGGAGTTTGTGACGTTTTCCCAGGCGCTTTCCCGCGCTTACAACGAAACCGACGCTTCACTGGCGGAAATCAACCCGCTTTTGATCACCGAGGATGGGCGGGTTTTGGCTCTCGACGCCAAGATGAACTTTGATGACAACGCCCTTTCCCGGCACCCCGATATTGCCGCCATGCGCGATGTGGACGAGGAGGACCCCTTCGAGGTGGAGGCCTCCAAGTACGATTTGAACTACATCAAGCTGGACGGCACCATCGGCTGCATGGTGAACGGCGCCGGGCTGGCCATGGCCACCATGGACATCATCAAACACTACGGTGGCAACCCGGCCAACTTCCTGGACGTGGGTGGCGGTGCCAGCCAGGAAAGGGTGGAAAACGCGTTTCGCATCTTGCTTTCGGATCCCAACGTCAAGGCGGTGCTTATCAACATCTTTGGCGGCATCGTCCGCTGCGACATGATTGCTGCCGGCGTGGTGGCCGCCGCCAAAAACCTCGACGTGAAGCTGCCCATCGTCGTGCGTTTGGAAGGCACCAACGTGGAGGCCGGCAAGGAAATCCTGGCAAGCTCCGGTTTGCCTTTGCATCCGGCGAGCACCATGGCGGAAGCCGCACAAAAAGTGGTGGCGTTGGCGGGATAGGGAGGCTTGTATGGCCATTTGGGTGGATCAAAACACGCGCGTTGTGGTGCAGGGTCTTACCGGGAAAGAGGGGCAGTTCCACGCCGCTCGCTGCCGCGAGTACGGCACCCAAATCGTGGCCGGTGTCACCCCCGGCAAGGGCGGCCAGGAGGTGGACGGGGTTCCGGTGTTCAACACCGTGGCCGAGGCCAAAAAGGCCACCAACTGCAACGCTTCCTTGATCTTCGTGCCGCCGCTTTTGGCCGCCGACGCCATTTTGGAAGCGGCCGATGCCGGCATTGAGCTCATCGTTTGCATTACCGAGGGCATCCCCGCCCGGGATGAGGTGCTGGTGAAGCAGGCGCTTTCCGGAAGCAAGGTGCGGCTCATCGGTCCCAACTGCCCCGGCATCATCTCGCCGGGGAAAGCCAAGCTGGGGATCATGCCGGCGCACATTCACCGGGAAGGCAGCATTGGCGTGGTTTCCCGCTCGGGAACCCTGACTTACGAAGCGGTGGACCAGCTCACCAAGTTGGGGCTGGGCCAGTCCACCTGCGTGGGGATTGGCGGCGATCCGGTACCCGGGACCACCTTCGTGGACGTACTGGCAGCGTTTAAAGACGACCCGCAAACCGAAGCGGTGGTGCTCATTGGCGAAATTGGCGGCACCGCCGAAGAAGAAGCGGCTGAATACGTCAAGGCCCATTTTTCCAAGCCAGTTGTGGCATTTATCGCCGGACAAACGGCACCTCCGGGGCGGCGTATGGGCCATGCCGGCGCCATCATTTCCGGAGGCAAGGGCACCGCCAAGGAAAAAATGGAAGCCCTGCAAGCGGCGGGCATCCACGTGGTGCCCACGCCGGCGGAAATAGGTATCACCATGGCCAAAGTTTTAGGCCGAGCGTAAAAGGGGGGAGCATGGTGGAGCGCACGTTGACGATCATCAAGCCCGATGCGGTGGCTGCTGGCCACGTGGGAGCCATCATTGACCGTTTGGAGCGGGAAGGTTTCGCCATCTTGGGGGTCAAGCGCTTGCGGCTTACGGAAGCGCAAGCCAAAAAGTTCTACGAAGTGCACCGGGAGCGGCCGTTTTACAGCTCGCTGGTGGCGTTTATGACCTCGGGGCCGGTGTGGGTGATGGCCCTGGAGCGGGACAACGCCGTGGCGTACTTGCGGGAAGTGATGGGGGCTACCGACCCCGCCAAAGCGGCGCCGGGCACCATCCGGGCTTTGTACGGTTCCTCCATTGAGCGCAACGCCATCCACGGCTCGGATTCCCCCGAAAACGCCAAAATCGAGGTGGGCTTCTTCTTCTCCACCCACGAGCTCGTGGAAGCCTAGGCTACCCAACGCGCGGGCTTTTCCCACCGTACATTGCGTGGGAGGGCTTCCGCGATGAAGAACCACTGGTTGGCTCTGGTCCTGGGTGCGGTCGCATCGGGGCTGCCAGGCCAGGAGCTGTACGTGCAAACCCTGAGCTTTCCCGGAGGGCAATGGGCTGAAGCTTCCGGTTTGTCGGTAAACCCCGCCGGGGAGGCGTTGCTGCTTGGAAAAGTTGAGGGGTGGCCGCTGGCGGTTTTGGTGTCTGCCCAAGGTGAGCCGCAATGGACGCTGGTGACCGATGGAACCGGGTCCTTGGAGCGGGCGCTTCCGCAGGAGGATGGCTGGGTGGTGGCAGGGGGTGCGGACTTTTGGCCTCACGATTACGGCGGCGCCTTTGTGGCCAAGCTCGATGGGGCGGGAAACTTCCTTTGGCAAGCCCGGGTGACCTGGGGCCATGAACCGGTACGGCTGGCCCCGGCGCCCCAAGGTGGGTTCTACGTAAGCTTTAACCGCCAGGACCGTTCGCAGCTGGCAGGGCCCGCAGTAGCGCGGGTGAGCGCTTCGGGCGAGCTGGAGTGGGTACGGGTGCTTTCCCTGCCTTTGGCGCGGCTCAACGACGTGTGTTCAGCGCCGGATGGATCGCTTCTGGTGGTGGGTTCGGTCGGGGAGGGCGAATCCCGCTACGGTTTCGCAAGCCTCTGGGACCCCCAGGGCCAGCCCCGATGGACCGTTCGCCTGCCCGCCGGGAGGACGCTGGATGTTTGCAGCTTTGGCCCGCAAGGACGGTGGCTTTTGGTAGGGACGCTGGAACACCGGGAAAGCCCGACCGATCTATGGTTGGCCACGGTTGACGGGGAAGGGCAGTTAGTGGCGCAAAAGAAGGTGGTTGGCGACGAGGGATTGTGGGGATACGCGGCGGCAGCCGGGTCGGGCTGGCTGGTAGCAGCGCAGCAGGGCTTGGCTTACGGGGAGGCGCTGATGCTTCAGCTTCCCTGGGACCTTTCCGGGCTTTCCGCCCTGGGCTATCGCGGGGGCCGCGGGGTTTGGCCTGCGGGGGTCGCCCCATTTCCCGATGGCACCGTGCTGCTGGCGGGAACCGACGCTACTTCCGTGTCCAGGGAGCTTTTCATGGTGAGAAGCGCCGGCCGGCGAGAGGATTTTTGGGAGTGTCGCGGGCTCACCGCAGCGCAGCTCGGGCTGGCGGATGCTCAGGAACAACTGCAATCGTTTTCATTGGCCTTTTCCACCGAGGAGCTGTACCCGGTGTATTGGACAGTGACGCCCCACGGGGGTGAGCTTCCCGAGCGGGAGCTCCGCTGCACGGCCCGCAGTAGCCCGGCGGCAGACCTGGCCCTGGAGGGCCAGGCCAGCTTCGATGAGGAGCTGGGCGCCCACTCTGTGGTGGTTTCCCTGCGGGTCAAAAACCAGGGCGAAGCTCCGGCTTTCGAAAGCCAAATCGAGGTTTTGGCCGGGGGCGGAGGGGTAGTTCAAAGCGTTCCCAGCGGCTTTTCCTGCGAGACTTCGGGAACGAAAAACAGAGCGTGGTGCCAGTTGGGAACCCTGGAGCCGGGCAGCAAGGTGAGTCTGGACTTTGTCCTTCGCGGAAGCCTTTTGGCGTTGCGACAGGGGTTTGCTCTGGTTTCCACCAGTACCGCAGAGCAAAGCCTCGAAAACAACCGGCTGAGCTTCGCTTCAATCCTGCCGGCACAGCCCCGAAAGGTCCTGAGGCCAGCGCCAAAAAACCCAGGGCGGCCCTAATTACCGCTTGGGCATGATGAGGGCCAGCACGAAGTAAAGCAGAACACCGGGAAGAACGCCGGTAAGAAACGTCAGCACGGCGTACGCCACGCGGATGACCGTGGGATCCAGCTCCCAGTACTCGGCGAACCCTCCGCATACCCCCAGGAGCTGACGTTCCGTAGACGAGCGGAAGAGCTTGCGGAAGCCCAACGCCTGTGCGGCCCCGCAGAAGTTGCAGTACGTGCTGCCCTCCGGGATTTCCCGCCCGCAAGCCCGACATGCCATCGCCATGCTCATGCCCTCCTCGCTTGTCAATAACGCAAGGTGCTGCTTTGGGGTTCATGGACTGTAGTTGGCCAGCGGCTACGCTAAGGTCTCCGTGTCTTCCAGGAAGATGTTGCCACCCCGTCGCTTGGCGGCGTAAAGGGCCACGTCGGCCCGCTGCACCAGGCGGGTGATTTCCTCCTCGGCAAACGCCGCCGTTGGGGCCACCACCGCCAGGCCGGCCGTGGCGGTGACGCTCAAGGTGCGGCCGGCGAAATCAACCCGCACCCCGCCCACAGCGTCCAGGACCTTGCGCGCCACCACTGCCGCACCTAAGCGATCGGTCATGGGCAAAATCACGGCGAACTCGTCGCCGCCGATGCGAGCCACGGTGTCGGTGGTGCGCACCGAAGCGGCCAGAGCCGCGCCCACCGCTTTAAGCACCAAATCCCCGGCGCTGTGGCCCAGGGTGTCGTTGATGTCCTTGAAGTTGTCCAGGTCCACCAGCAGCAGGGCCAGGCGGGTTTCCTGGGGGGCCCGCCAGAGCCTCTGCAGTTCAGAACGCAGCGTTTCAAAGAACTTCCGGCGGTTAGGAAGGCCGGTGAGCTCATCGGTTTCAGCCAAACGGGCCAGCTCCAGGGCTTTTTCCGCCAGCTCCCGGGTGCGTTCGTTCACCAGCCGTTCAAGCTCCCGGGCGCGGGCCTGCACCCGGGCCAGCCGCCAGCGGGAGTAGGCCACGGTGAGCCCTACCGCCAGCAGGACCAAGGCCATCAAGAAGAGGGGGCTTTGCCACCAGGGGCGAGCCACGGAAAACTCAAAGGCCACGGGGGTTTCGGAGCGCTGACCGTCGGCGTCCAGCGCCACCGCCTCAAAGCGGTAGCTGCCGGGTCCCAGGGCGGCAAAGGCGATCTCCCCCTGGGCTTGGGGCGGCGACCAGGAGGGCTGGGCCGGAAGCAAGCGGTAGCTGTAACGGAGGGCTTTTTCGTTGCGGAGCGCCAGGGAAACCACGGAAAAAACCACCCGTCCGTGGGTGGAGGGGAGTTGCATGCCCGGCTGAACAGCAACCCCGTTTCCAAAGGTCGCGGATTCCAACAACACCTGAGGCGGGGCCAGGGCTTTGTTTTCCGCCTGCGGGTCGTAGCGCACCAGCCCCGAGCCGGTACCAAACCAGAGGTTGCCGCGGGAGTCCTGCCAGCAGGCGTTGGCCGAACCCTCCAGGTCCGGAAGGCCGTCGTGGGCGCCAAAGTGCCTGATGTTTCCAGCTTCCAAGCGATCGAGCCCCTGGGAGGTGAAAAACCAAACCCGCCCTTTCTTGTCGGGCAGCACCTGCCAGACAAAGTCGTCAACTAACCCCTTGCTGGTGTCCCATCGGCTGATGCCGTGGTCGCTCACGTAAAAGGCCCCGTCCCCGTTGGTTCCCAGCCAGACCCCTTGCTCGTCGGAGGCAATGGACCACACCACCTGGTCAGAAAAACCCTCGGCTGCCCCCAGCACCTTCGTATTGCCGTTTCGTTCGCGCACCAACACCTTGCCGTCCCGCAACCCAATCCAGAGCCGCCCGCGCTGGTCCACGTGCATGGAAAGGGGGCGAGCGGAGGCCAACGGCGGCGGCAGCGAGACCAGCTTTCCCTGTTTGAGGCAGGCGGTCCCCGACCAGGTCCCCAACCAAAGCTCGTCGGTGGTGGCATCGTACGCCAAAGCAAAGGTGAAGCGATCGGGAAGCCCATCCTTTTCCTGCCAAATGCGTGCAGTTTGGTCGTTGCGGAGCTGAACGACGCCACCGTTGGTAGCAACCCATAGATCCCCGCTGGGGTGCGGAAGGATCGAGTAAACCCGCCGTTCTGTAAAAACCGAATGGAAACGTGGAAGGGAACCGTCCCTTTCGCCTACCGCCAGTCCGTTTCGGGTGCCCACCACCAGCCGCCCCTTGGCATCCTCGGCAATGGCCCGCACGAAGTTGTGGGGAAGGCCATCAGCTGTGGTGAAGGTCAAGAAAGGTCCCGGGACCAGCTTGCCGAGCCCCTCTTCGGTCCCCATCCACAGGATGCCTTCGTGGTCCAAGAGGACCCGGTGCACCACCTCCGTGGGCAGGCCGTTTTTGGTTGTCAACGTGCGGAGCGTCTGGCCATCCCAGTGGAGGAGGCCGGTGCGTGTCGCGGCCCACACGTTGTCTTCGCCACCGGAGAGGTCTTGCACCGTGATGTTCGGCACCAGAAGCTCCGGTTGTGGCGCTTCGAGGCTGGCCGGCAGCCGGAAAAGGCCGCGCTCGCAACCTACGTAAAGCCACCGCTGGGTGGGGAGCAGCGCGCGGACGCCCCCATCGGACACTTGCACCGGAAGGAGGTGGGCGCGGTCGCCGCGGATTTCCGCCAGACCCCCGGAAAAGCCCACGATGATTCGTTGCCCAACCTTTTTGATGCTCCAAACGTTACGGAGGACCTTACCGTCGGCATCGCCAAACTTTTGGCTTGAGCCGTCCGCAAAAAGCCGCGTGACCCCGTCAAAGCCCCCCACCCACACGCTCTCTTCGCCGTCCATTTCCAAATCCAGGACGTCCTCGGAGGTCAGCGTGTTTGGAGCGTGAAAGCAGCGGGTAGCCCTGAGGGCTTCCACCAGGCACACGCCGCCACCGGAGGTGCCCACCCAAAGCCGGCCGCTACCCACTGCCACGATATCTTGGATGCCGTTGGACGAAAGGCCATGGTGGGTTCGTAGGGTGAGGAAGCTGCGGCCGTTGAAGCGGGAAAGCCCGCCGTAGGTGCCCACCCACAGGTAGCCCTGCTCGTCCCGGGTAACAGCCAGCACCTGTCGCTGCGGCAGGCCCTCGGTGTTGGTGTACAGGGAAAAGTTCAATCGCTCACCGATCGCCTGTCCTTTGGGGAACACCCAAAGAGACCAGGCTGCGATGACCGCGACCCAGGACCTCGTGTGCATCCTCAGGGCACATGCTATCCACACAAGACAATTTGTCAACAGGGATGCTGGTTTTGCCTAATAGGGTTGCAAGATTCGTTTGCTGGCGGTTGTGTTCTTGCCAAACCGTGCCTTTTCCGAAAGAATGCTTTCATGAGAAACGCAGCGGGTTTGCGGGTTTTTATTACCGGAGGGTCATCGGGGATAGGGGCAGCTCTGGCCCGGCGTTTTGCTCAGCTCAAGGCCAAAGTGGTCATTGCGGCTCGCTCCCAAGAGCGCCTGGAGGCGGTTTGCCAGGGCATTCGCGCCCAGGGTGGCTGGGCGCAAGCGGTGGTGTGCGACGTGACCGATTCCCTTTCGGTGGAGAAAGCGGTGGCCTTTGCTAGGGAAAGCCTCGGGGGTTTGGACGTAGTGGTGGCCAACGCCGGCTTTGGCGTGGTGGGGAGGGTGGAGGAGTTAACCCTCGAGGACTTTGAGCGCCAGTTTGAAACCAACGTGTACGGGGTCATCCGCACGGTGAAGGCCGCTTTACCGGCGCTCAAGGAAAGCCGCGGGGTCCTGGCCATCATGGGGTCGGTTTCCGGTTACTTTCCAACTCCGGGGGCTTCAGCTTACGCCATGAGCAAGTTTGCGGTGCGGGCGTTGGCGGAAAGCCTGCGGGGAGAGCTGCGTCCCTACGGGGTAAGCGTGGTGCTCATTTCCCCGGGGTTTGTGGAAAGCAACATTCGCCGCGTGGACAACCGCGGCATCCTGCGCCCGGAAGCTCCCGATCCTGTGCCACCGTGGCTGATCATGCCGGCGGAAAAGGCCGCCAAGCTCATGGTGCGGGCGATTTTGAAACGGAAGCCCGAGCTGGTGGTCACCGGGCACGGGAAGTTGGCGGTCTTTTTGGCCCGGCACTTCCCCCGACTTACCCGGGCTCTGGTTTCCCGCTCACAGGCCCGCCGCCAGCCCGGACGTAACTAGCGCGAGCTTTTGCGGGCTTCGGTGCGCTAGGTCAAAATCGCCGGTCAAAAGTGCAAGCTATTTTAACCAAAAGAGATGCTTTTAACTGAGGTCGTTGCGACTTAATTTACGTTTTAATGACGATCTGATGTGACATACAAGCTCTTGACAAGAGTCTGGCCGGGTCTTAGCCTTAAAGACAAGTTCAGGAGGTGCCTATGGGGGAAAAGGGAAAGTGGCCAACGACCTATGAGGTTCTTTCCAGTCATGGGGTTAGCCGCCGGGACTTCTTGCGCTTTTGCACCGTCACCGCGGCTGCCCTGGGCCTACCCGCTTCGCAGGTGGCGCGGGTGGTGGAAGCGCTGGAGACCAAGCCGCGGCTGCCGGTCATTTGGCTGCACGGCCTGGAGTGCACCTGCTGCAGTGAGTCCTTCATTCGCTCCTCCCATCCCATTGCCGCGGATATCGTGCTCAACATGATCTCGCTGGATTACGACGATACCTTGCAAGCCGCGGCAGGGCATCAGGTGGAAGAAATCCGCGAGCGGATCATGCGGGAGTATCCCGGGCGCTACGTGCTGGCGGTGGAAGGGAATGCGCCCACAAAGGATGGGGGCATTTACTGCACCGTGGCGGGGAAGACGTTTTTGGAAATCCTGCAAGAAACGGCAAAAGGCGCCATGGCGGTGATTGCTTGGGGTTCCTGCGCGTCCAACGGCTGTGTGCAGGCGGCCAAGCCCAACCCCACGGGCGCCAAGCCGGTCCATGAGCTCATCAAAGACAAGCCGGTGATCAACGTCCCCGGCTGTCCACCCATTGCCGAGGTCATGACCGGGGTGCTCACTTACATCCTCACCTTTGATCGCCTGCCGGAGTTAGATCGCTTTGGACGACCCAAGATGTTTTACGGCCAGCGCATCCACGACAAGTGTTACCGCCGGGCTTTCTTTGACGCCGGTCAGTTCGTGGAAAGCTGGGACGACGAAGGTGCGCGGAAGGGCTGGTGCCTGTACAAAATGGGTTGTCGGGGCCCCATGACCTACAACTCGTGCTCCACGTTCAAGTGGAACAATGGAGTTTCGTTCCCCATTGGTTCTGGCCATGGCTGCATTGGTTGCTCCGAGGCCAACTTTTGGGACAACGGACCGTTTTACGAGCGGTTGACCGCGGTGCCGTTGCCAGGGGTGGAAGCTACCGCCGATGAAATCGGCAAGACCGTGGCGGTGGCCGCCGGTGTGGGTGTTGCCGCGCACTTTGCCTCTTTTGCGGTGAAAAGGATCGCGCAAATAAGAAAAGAGCGGGCACAAGCCGCCAGCAAGGAAGAGTAAGAAAGGGGGAGGACCATGGCCAAAGAACGGATCGTGGTGGATCCGGTGACCCGCATTGAGGGTCACCTGCGCATTGAAGCGGTTTTGGGTGAGGATGGCAGGATCCGCGAGGCGCTGTCCTCGGGCACCATGTGGCGGGGGCTGGAGATCATCCTTCAGGGCCGCGATCCCCGCGACGCCTGGGCTTTTTGTGAGCGCATTTGCGGGGTTTGCACTACGGTGCACGCCCTTGCTTCGGTGCGAGCGGTGGAAAACGCCTTGGGCATCGTGGTTCCCCCCAACGGGGAAATCATTCGAAACATCATGGAGCTCACCCAGTACGTGCAGGACCACGTGATTCACTTTTACCACCTGCACGCTTTGGACTGGGTGGATGTGGTGTCGGCGCTCAAGGCGGATCCCAAAGCCACGGCGGAGCTGGCGCAGAAGGTTTCGCCCAAATGGCCCTACTCGTCGCCGGGCTACTTCAGCGATGTGCTGGCCACACTCAAGCGCTTTGTGGAATCGGGGCAGCTGGGGATCTTCCAAAACGCCTACTGGGGTCACCCCGCCTACAAGTTGCCGCCGGAAGCCAACCTCATGGCGGTGGCACACTACCTGGAGGCGCTGCGCTGGCAAAAGGAAATCATCAAGATCCACACCGTGTTCGGTGGCAAAAACCCGCACCCCAACTACCTGGTGGGCGGCATGGCCTGTGCCATTGACCTGGAAAGCGACAACGCCATCAACGTGGAGCGGCTCAACCTGGTAAAGGCAAAAATCGAAGAGGCTTTTGCTATTGTCGAGCACCTCTACTTGCCGGATTTGCTGGCTGTGGCTTCCTTCTATCCGGAATGGGCGGGCATCGGTGCCGGGCTGGGCAACTACCTGGCTTACGGCGACTTGCCCCTCACCCACCCGTCGGATCCGGCCAGCTTCCGCTTCCCCCGGGGGGTCATCCTCAACCGCAACCTTAACGAGGTGCTGCCGGTGGATTTGGAGGACCCCGACCAAATCCGCGAGGAGGTGGCTCATTCCTGGTACCAGTACCCCGCAGGCAAACAGGCGCTGCACCCCTACGAGGGCGAAACCCAGCCCCACTACACCGGGCCCAGGCCGCCTTACGAGTACCTGGACGAGAGCAAAGCCTACTCGTGGCTAAAGTCCCCGCGGTGGAAAGGGCACGCGGTGGAAGTGGGACCTCTGGCCCGGGTGCTGGTGGGCTACGCCTCGGGGAAGGAAGAGTTCAAGGAGGTTGTGCACGAAGCCCTGGGCAAGCTGGGTGTGCCTCCTGGGGCGCTGTTCTCCACCTTGGGTCGCACCGCGGCCCGGGGTTTGGAGACCAAGCTGGCCGTCCATTGGCTCATGGAGGAGTACAACCGCCTGGTGGCCAACCTCAAGGCCGGGGACCGGGCGGTGGCCAACACCGAGCGCTGGGATCCCAGCACCTGGCCGCAGTCCTGCAAGGGCTTTGGCTTTACCGAGGCTCCCCGCGGGGCCCTGGCGCACTGGGTGCACATCCAGGACGGCAAGATTGCCCGTTACCAAATCGTGGTGCCCTCCACCTGGAACGCTTCGCCCCGGGACAGCAAGGGGCAGCACGGGGCTTACGAAGCCGCGCTTTTGGGCACACCGGTGGCCGATCCCAAGCAGCCGGTGGAAATCCTGCGCACCATTCACTCCTTTGACCCCTGCCTGGCGTGCGCGTCGCACCTTTTGGGACCCGAAGGCGAGCTTTTGAGCGAAGTGGTGGTGCGGTAGGGAGGTGTCTATGACGACCTACGTGGAGCCTCTGGATCCCAACGATGTGGTGGCACGACCACACCGCTACTTTCGCCGCAAGTACGTGTGGGAGTGGCCCATCCGCGTGTTTCACTGGGTTAACGCGGTGTGCCTGACGGTTTTGTTCCTCACCGGCCTTTACATTGCCGCCCCGCTTTTGGCCCCCGCCGGCGAGCCCTACGGCAACTTCGTGATGGCATGGGTCCGCAAGATCCACTTCACCACCGCGTTCATCTTCTTGGTCAACTTCCTGTGGCGTATTTACTGGTTTTGGATGGGCAACAACTACGCCCGTTCGGGTTTCCCCTTCATTTGGCGGCGACAGTGGTGGAAAGACCTCTGGCGCCAGACCACCGATTACCTGAAGTTGCAAAAGGGCCACGTTCACCTGGGTCACAACGCCCTGGGTGGGCTGGTGTACACGGTTTTCGTGATTGCCCTGGGGTGGGCGCAGATCTTCACCGGCCTTGCCCTGTACTCGGAGTCCAACCCTGGAGGGTTCTGGGACAAGCTGGTGGGTTGGGTTATTCCGCTGTTGGGCGGGTCCATGGCGACCCGCACGTGGCACCACTTCTTTGCCTGGGGCTTTGTGGTGTTTGCCATTCTGCACGTGTACATCGTCTTCTACGACGGCCTCCAGTACAAAAACGGTTTGATTTCCGCCATGATTTCCGGTGAGAAGTTCTACCAGGAGGGGGATATTGATCACGACACCTGGCTCTCCTGAAGCTCCTGTCGGTCAATGATGGGCCCACCCCCGCCTCCGGCTCCCATTTTGGTGGTGGGGGTGGGCAACGTGCTTTTGGCGGACGACGGCGTGGGTGTTCTGCTGGCCAGGGAGCTGGCCACGCGCTGCTTACCGCACGCGGAGGTGCTTGACGGCGGTACTTTGGGTTTGGCCTTGCTGCCCTATCTTGAAGGGCGACAGGCCCTGGTGCTTTTGGATGCCATGCGGGGTGAGGTCCCCGGAGAGCTCCAATGGCTTTCCTGGCCGCTTCCGCCCCACTGGGGGCGGGCGCGGGGCCTTTCCACCCACGAGGGCAGTGCGCTGGAGCTGCTGGCTGCCGCCGAGCTTACCGGCGCGTTACCACCGAAAGTCTGGCTGGGGGTTGTCACTGCCGGTGAGGTGTCAACGCGAATAGGCCTTTCCCAAGCCCTGCAGGAGCGCTTTCCGAGCTTGCTTCGTAAGGTTGAGGCCTTTGTCCTTGAGCTGGCGCGCTCCATCGGGGTGGAAATTCCCAGCTCCGGGGCGAGCAAGCTTTGACGCTTGGCAGCGAGGGCCGGGCTTCGCTAGCATGGGGCGGCATGCACGAGACCTCCATTGCCCTGGAAATCCTGAAAACCAGCGAAACCGTCCTTGCCCAGCACGGCGGCAGTCGGATCCTGCGGGTGAAGGTGGCGGTGGGGGAGCTTTCGGCGGTGGAGCCCGAGCTTTTGCGCTACGCCTGGGAAGCGGTCACCGTTGGGGGTCCGGCGGAGGGCTCGCGTTTGGAGGTGGATTTTTTGCCAGCCAGGCAGTTTTGCCCCACCTGCGGACCGGTTGCCCGGGCTCCCGGGGCCTGGGTTCCCCTGTGCCTTTCCTGCGGGGCCCCGCTTTTGGTGGAAGGGGGCAACGAGCTGGACCTGGTGCAGGTGGAGTTTGAGGTGGATGGAGAAAAGCCATGAGTCCCACGGCAGACGTACGCGCGCAAATTCTGGAGGCCAACCGCCAGGCGGCGGAAGCGTTGCGCACCCGCTTTTTGCAGGAAAAAACCCTGGTGGTGAACCTGATTTCCTCGCCGGGGTCGGGCAAGACCACGCTTTTGGAAGCCACCCTGGCGCGGCTTTCCGGCAAGCTCAAAACCGCGGTGCTGGTGGGGGACATTGCCACCGAGCGGGATGCCGATCGTATCAGGAAGCTGGGGCTTCCCGCCTACCAAATCCTCACCGGCGGGGCGTGTCATTTGGATGCCCGGCAGGTGCAAGGGGCTTTGGAAAAAGCCGGCTTCGGGGCGCTGGACATCCTCTTCATCGAAAACGTGGGCAACCTCATTTGCCCCACCTCTTACGATTTGGGCGAGGACTTTAAGGTCGTGCTGCTTTCCTTAACCGAAGGGGATGACAAGCCGTTCAAGTACCCGGCCATCTTTGCCCGGGCCAGCGTGGCTTTGCTCACCAAGGTTGACCTTTTGGGCATCGTGGACTTCGATGTGGAGGCGGTGGAACGGCAAATCCGCACCTTAAACCCCCACGGGGAAATCTTGCGGGTTTCGGCCAAAACCGGCGAGGGCATGGAGGCGTGGTGTCGGAAGCTCGAGCACGCGCTGGTCGCCAAGCGCGCCTGAGGGTGCGCCTCACCTGCACCGGCGTGGTGCAGGGGGTGGGCTTTCGCCCGGCGGTGTACCGCCACGCCGTGGCCTGGGGTCTTTCCGGCTTTGTGGCCAACTCGCCGGAAGGGGCGGTGATTGAGGTGGAGGGGGAAGCGGAGCTGGTGGAAGGGTTTGTCCGCGCGCTTCCCGCTGCCCTGCCCCCCCGGGCGCGGTTGGAGCGCGTGCAGCGCGAGGAGCTTCCCCTCCGCGGTGAGGAGGGCTTTTCGGTGGTGGAAAGCCTCCCCGGGAGGCGAAAGCAAGCCCTGGTCCCCCCGGATTTGGCGCTGTGCCGGGATTGCCGGCAGGACATGGAGGACCCCAAAAACCGCCGCTTTCACTACCCCTTCACCACCTGCACCAACTGCGGGCCGCGCTACTCGCTGGCCATCTCGCTGCCCTATGACCGCTCCCGGACGGCCATGGCCTGCTTCCCCCTTTGCCCAGACTGCCAGCGGGAGTACACCGATCCGCAAGACCGCCGGTTTCACGCCGAACCTCTGTGCTGTCCCGCTTGTGGCCCCAGGCTCACGTTGCTGGCGCCGGATGGGAGGCTTTTGGCGGAAGAACAAAGCGCTTTGGAAAAAGCCAGGGAGCTTCTGGCGGCGGGGAAGATTTTGGCGGTCAAGGGGCTGGGCGGGTTTCAGCTGGCCTGCCGGGCCGACCGGGAAGGCCCGGTGCGCCGGCTGCGCCAGAGGAAAAACCGCCAGGCCAAGCCCTTTGCCCTTATGGTGCGGGAGCTTTCGGTGGCCCGGGAGCTGGTGGCGCTGGAAGCTGCGGAAGAAGCGCTACTCACCTCGCCGGAAGCCCCCATTGTGCTGGCTCCCCGGCGCCGCCAGGCGCGGGTGGCCCCGGCGGTGGCCCCGGGGCTTGCGGATCTGGGGGTGATGCTGCCAACCACGCCGCTCCACGTGGAGCTCTTCCGGGATGCCCCTTACGAAGCGCTGGTCATGACCTCGGGAAACGCCTCCGATGAGCCCATTTGCCGCACCAACCGCGAGGCTTTGGCGCGGCTGGCCACCATTGCCGACGCTTTTCTCGTGCACAACCGCGATGTGGTGCGGCGGGTGGATGATTCGGTGGCCCGCAGCCACCCCCAGGGGCCCTACCTGGTTCGCCGCTCCCGGGGCTACGTGCCGGCACCTTTGCCTTTGCCGGAGCCTACCCCCGAACCGGTTTTGGCCGCCGGCGGCTTCCTGCAGGCTACGGTGGCCGTAGCTGTGGAAGGGGAGGCTTTCGTAAGCCAGCACGTGGGGGATTTGGACACTGAGCTGGCCCGCCTCTTTTTGGCCGAGGTGGCTGCCAATCTCGAGGAGTTCCTCCAGGTGCAGCCCAAGGTGGTGGCGGTGGACACCCACCCCGACTACCCCTCGCGGCTGTGGGGGGAGAGGCTTGCCGCCTCCCGGGGCGGGGAGGTTTTGGCGGTGCAGCACCATTTGGCCCACGCGGCAGCGGTTTTGGGGGAGCACCGGGCTTTTCCCCGGGAAGGGCAGGAAGCGGCTGCCATCACCCTTGACGGCACCGGCTACGGGGAGGATGGCACCGCCTGGGGTGGGGAGCTTTTGGCGCTTTCCGGGGATTTGCGATGGTGGCGGCTGGGGTCCCTGCGGCCCCTGCCGCTTCTGGGGGGAGAGGCCGCGGTGCGGGAACCCTTTCGGGTGGCGGTGGCGGCCCTTGCCTGTGCGGGCGAGGAAAAGCTGGCGTGGAAGCTTTTCCCCCGGGAGCGGGAGCGCTTGGAAAAGCTGGTGCCGCTGGTCAAGAACCCCTGGCCTCTGGCCTCCGGTGCTGGCCGGGTATTTGAGGCGGCGGGGGCCATCCTGGGGCTGGGGGAGGTGAACCGCTATGAAGGGGAGCAGGCCTTGCGGCTGGAAGCGGTAGCAAGCCTCTTTCGCGGGCCGGCCAAACCCTGGCCCCATCTGCAGGAGCTGCTGCGGGAACCGGTCCTTCGCAGCGATGGGCTTTTGGTGGAGCTGGCAAAAAGGCGTCTTGCTGGCCTTTCCCGGCGACGCCTGGCGGCGGAGTTTCATGCCAGCTTCGCCTGGCTTTTGGCAGCGCTGGCCGAGCGGGTTTTTGCTGGCAGGAGGCTTGTGGCCTGCGGCGGCGGGTGCATGGTCAACCGCCTGCTTCGCAGCTTCCTCCGGCGGGAGCTGGAATCCCGGGGCTTTACCGTGCTTTTCCCGGAAAACCTGCCGGCGGGTGACGGGGGTTTAAGCTACGGTCAGGCGGTGGTGGCGGCGGTAGCTTTGGCGCGCGGCACGCGCCCAGTATTCCAAGGAGGTGGCCCATGTGCTTAGCGGTGCCCATGAAGCTGGTGAGTCGCCAGGAGCTGAAAGGGGAAGTGGAGCTTTCCGGTGTGCGGCGGGAGGTTTCGCTCATGCTGCTGCCGGAAGCGGAAGTGGGGAGCTACGTCCTGGTGCATGCGGGCTACGCCATTGCCCAGGTAGATGAGCGGGAAGCCGAAGAAACGCTTGCCCTCCTGCGGGAAGCGCTGGCGGCGGAGGAAGCATGAACGGCTTTTCTGACCCCCAGCTGGTCCGTTCCCTGGCCCGGGACATTGCGGCTTTGGCCGAGAAGCTCCCCCACCCGGTGACCTTCATGGAGGTGTGCGGCACCCACACCAACGCCATTGCTGCGGCGGGCTTGCGGAGGCTCCTGCCGGCCAACGTGCGCTTGATTTCCGGCCCGGGGTGTCCCGTGTGCGTCACCCCCGTGGGCTACGTGGACCACGCCATGGCCCTGGCCCAGGAGGCCAAAAACCTGGTGGCCACCTTTGGCGATCTCTTGCGGGTGCCGGCCAGCTCGGGGTCCTTGGAACAAGCCCGGGCTTCCGGGTGCGACGTGCGGGTGGTGTACAGCCCGCGGGATGCGGTGGAGCTGGCAGCCGCGCACCCCGACCGCCGGGTCATCTTCCTGGGCGTGGGCTTTGAAACCACGGTCCCCACCGTGGCGGCGGCGGTGCTGGAAGCGGAAAAGCGGGGCCTGGCGAACTTTTTCGTGCTTTCCGGCCATAAGGTCATGCCGCCGGCTTTGGAGGCGCTTTTGGCCGATCCCACGTTGCGCCTGGACGGGCTCATCCTCCCCGGTCACGTTTCGGTGATCATTGGGGCGCGGGCTTACCGGCCGGTGCTGGCCAAGTACCCGATCCCTGCGGTGATTTCCGGTTTCACGCCGGTGGACGTTTTGCGCACCGTGCGGGAGCTCACCCGGCAGGTGGTGGAAGGGCGGGCGGAGCTGGCAAACCTCTACGGCCGGGTGGTGCGGGAGGAGGGCAACCCCACGGCCTGGTCCATGGTGCAGGAGGTATTTGCACCCTGCGATGCCCGCTGGCGGGGGCTTGGCGACATCCCGGGCTCCGGCCTGGCGCTGCAGGAGAGGTTTTCAACCCGTGATGCCGGGCAGTTCCCGGTGGCTTGGCCCACCCCGCGGGAACCGGCCGGGTGCCGGTGTGGGGACGTGCTGCGCGGGCTTATTGACCCTCCCCAGTGCCCGCTTTTTGCCACCGCCTGCACCCCCGACACCGCGGTGGGGGCGTGCATGGTTTCCGCAGAAGGGGCCTGTGCGGCCTGGTACCGCCACGAGCGGTTTGCGGGGGCAGCATGAGCGGCAAGATCGTCCTGGCCCACGGTGGTGGTGGCCGGCTCACCCGGGAGCTGGTCAAATCGCTCTTTTTGCCCCCTCTGGCCAACGACTGCTTAAACGAGCTGGCTGACGCCGCGGTGCTGCCGCCGGTTTCCGGACACCTGGCGTTCACCACCGATGCCTTTGTGGTGGACCCACCCATCTTTCCGGGGGGCGATTTGGGCTACCTCTCGGTGTGCGGCACAGTAAACGACCTGGCCATGGTGGGGGCCAAACCCCTGGCGCTTTCCTGGGCCCTGATCCTGGAGGAAGGGGCCGAGGAGGGCTTTTTGCGCACCGTTGTGGAAGGGGCGGCGCGGGCCTGCCGGGAAGCGGGCGTGAGCATTGTGGCCGGGGACACCAAGGTGGTGCCCCGGGGCAAGGGCGACCGCGCCTTTGTCACCACCGCCGGTGTGGGCGCTGTGCAGGGCGTTCCCCTTTCCGACCGCCTGGTAGTCCCCGGCGACGAGGTGCTGGTTTCCGGCCCGGTGGGGGACCACGGCGCCACCGTTCTGGCGGCCCGCCACGGTTTGGGCGGGGAGCTGGCCTCGGATGTGGCTCCCCTCTGGCCGCTGGTGGAGCGCCTTCTGGCCTCGGGTGTGGAGGTTCACGCCCTGCATGACCCCACCCGCGGTGGGGTGGCCACCGTGTGCTACGAGGTGGCCGAACGCACGGGGTTGCGGGTGGAGCTGGAGGAAGAAGCGATTCCCGTGCGACCGCCGGTCAAAGCCGTCATGGAGGTTTTGGGTTTGGATCCCCTCTACGTGGCCTGCGAGGGGCGCTTCTTGGCTTTTGTGGCGGCAGGGCAAGGGGAAAAGGCGCTTTCGGTCCTGCGGGAGCACCCCCTGGGCCAGCAGGCGCAGGTGGTGGGAGCGGTGCGGCAGCGGCAGTCCGGGGAGGCACCGGTGGTGCTGCGCACCGCCTTCGGCACCCTTCGCCCCCTGGATTTGCTTTCCGGGGCCGAGTTACCGCGCATTTGCTAGGAGGAAACCGTGGAAGGGCTCACGTTGAACTTGCTTTTGGCTTCCGCCGGGGTGGCCTTCGTCCATGTGCTGGCGGGGCCCGACCACACCGTTCCCTTTGTCATGCTGGCCCGGGCCCAGCGCTGGAGCGGGGTGAAGACCTTTTGGGTGACGCTTTTTTGCGGCGTGGGGCATGTGTTTTCCTCGCTGCTTCTGGGGCTTCTGGGGCTCGCGCTGGGCGCGGGGCTGGCCCATGTGACGGCTCTGGAGGAAGTGCGCGGCAGCGTGGCAGCCTGGGGTCTGGTGGCCTTTGGCCTGGCCTACGCGGTTTGGGGCACGAGGAGGGCTCTGGTGCATCACCATCGCCTGGCCTTGCATGCCCACGACCACCACGTGCACATCCACCCCCGGGGGACCGATCCCCACCAGCACCAAAACGGCCATAGTTCGCCTTTGACCTTCTGGTCGCTCTTCTTGATCTTTGCCTTTGGCCCCTGTGAGCCGCTCATCCCGCTTTTCATGGTGCCGGCCAGCCGCGGCCGGTGGGACGTGGCCGCTGCCGCCGGCGCCGTGTTTTCGCTGGTGACGCTGGTGACCATGGTGACTGCGGTGCTGCTGCTCCGGGCCGGTGTGGAGCGCCTGCCCCTGGCCGGCCTGGAGCGCTGGTCCCACGCCCTGGCCGGCTCGGTGATTGCCCTTTCCGGCCTGGCGGTGCTGTTTTTAGGCTTGTAACGGAAAGCTCTGCCGGTTTTCTTTACGCAGGCTGGGCCTGCTGTTTCCTTTCCCGGTGGATGAGCACCAAATTGCGGATGTAAACCACCAGGCCGGCGGCCTGGCCCACGGTGAAAACCGGGTCGTGGCGAAGGACGGCGTAAATCAAAAGCACCGCCCCGCCGGCCACGGAAAAGTACCAAAAGGCCATGGGGATGACGCTCTTGCCTTTGGCTTCGGAAACCAGCCACTGGACGATGAAGCGGGCGGAAAACAGGGCCTGGCCCAGAAAGCCAAAGGCCATGAGCCAAAAGGGCGGCACGTTCATCCTTTGATCCTCCAGGAAATAGCCCGATCCTGCAGCCAGCGAACCCCGAGAGCGTCCCGCAGGCCGCGGAAGGCGCGGTCCCAAGTCCCGTAGTGCGACCTGCCCGCGTGACGGGGACGGTGGCGGACCGGGACCTGCGTTACCGTGAACCCCTCAAGCTTCAAAAGCGTGGGCAAAAAGCGGTGGGCGCCGTTCCACATGCGCACCTTCTTGATGGCTTCGGCGCGAAAAACCTTTAAGGGGCAGCCGGTGTCTTTGATGTTTTCGCGGGTAAGCCAGTTGCGGACAGCGTTGGCAAAGCGTGAGGAAAAGCGCTTCCAGGCAGAATCGTGCCGCACCTGACGGATGCCTACCACGGCGTCGTACTGGGAAAGGAGCGGCAGCAGGGCCGGGATGTCCTGGGGATCGTTTTGCAGATCCGCGTCCAGGGTGATGATGACCTCCCCCCGGGCGTGGGCAAAACCGGCGGCCAGCGCCGCCGATTGCCCGCAGTTTTTCTCAAAGTGCAAGACCAGCAGGCGGGGTTCCTCCGCAGCTAGTTGGTCCAAAAGCTCGGAAGAGCCATCGGTGGAGCCGTCGTCCACCAGAAGAAGCTCAAACGGCTTTCCCAGGCTTTCCATCACCGGCAACACCGCTTCCACCAGCGGCTTTACGTTTTCGCGCTCGTTGTGCACCGGAACCACCACCGAATAGGCCAGCTCGCTCACGGCGGGATTGTAGCTTACGGGCGTTTTTTGCCGGGAAAAGCTTCGGGGTGGCGTAGAATGACGGCATGCGTGTGCTTTTGGTTCACAGTACCGATCGCCCCTTCGAGGTGGAGCGCTTTGGCTCGGCGTGGCAGGCCGCGGGGGGCCTTAAGGAAGAGCTGGTGCCGGTGACGCCGGCCAACTACCGGGCGGTTTTGCGTGCCACCCCGGAGTTTCACGGGGTGCTCACCACCGGCGGCCCGGATGTAAGCCCAGCTCGCTACGGACAAGCCCCTCACCCCACCACCGAACCCCAGCCGGAGCGGGAGGAGCTGGATTTTTTCCTGCTTTCCCGGGCGCGGGCGGAAAACCTGCCGGTTTTGGCGGTCTGTTTCGGCTGCCAGGCGCTCAACGTGTTTTACGGCGGCACCCTCATCCAGCACCTGCCCGAGGTGGGCAAGGAGGGGCATCGGGTTTCCAATCCCAAGGACTTCATTGCCCACGTGGTGCGGGTTTCTCCACGTTCACGGCTTTTGGCGGGGTTCCCCCAGGAGTTTGGGGTGAACTCCCGGCATCACCAGGCTTTGGACTCGGTGGGCGAGGGCTTGACGGTGGCGGCCTACGCTCCCGATGGGGTCATCGAGGCGGTGGAGGCCGCAGATGGCAGCTTCGTTCTCGGGGTGCAGTGGCACCCGGAAAACCTGCTCTTTGAACCGCACCTGGAGCTTTTCCGCCGCTTTCGCAACGCGTGCCGGGAGCGGGAGGGCTCATGAGGGGGAGAGCCTGGCTTTTGCCGCTGGCTTTGAGCTTGACTCTGGCCGCCTGCGAGACCGATAAGCCCACGCCGGAGGAGCGGGAGGCCATCACCTCGCTGACCCGCGCGTTTCTCCTGTCGTTGGCCAGGTCCTACAGCGAGATGGACGTCAAGTACCTTGAGCCGCTGGCAGCGCCTCGCTATGTGAACGAAACCTACGATGCCATCATGACCCTGCGGGCCAACGGCGATCGCCTGGAGCCGGTGCTTGTCAACCTCGAGATCACCGACCTCAAGGTGCTTCGCCACGCCAACGCTTACGTCTTTTGCACCGAGACCTGGGACACGCGGCGGCTGGATGTGGCCTCCGGCCAACTGAAAGGGCACGACCCCCACTCGGTGTTGCACAGCGTCATCCAAATGAAGCTCGTGGAAAAACGCTGGGTGGTGCTCTACCGGGAGGTGGAGGAAACCGCCACCGGCCCGCGCTTTTTGGTGCGCACGCCGAAAGCGCAGAAGCCATGATCCCCACGGTGGCACTGGTGGGCCGGCCCAACGTGGGCAAGTCCACGCTGTTCAACCGCCTCACGGGACGGCGTAAGGCGCTAACCCACGATTTGCCCGGGGTGACCAGGGATCGGGTGGTGGCCGAGGCCCGGCGGCCCAGCGGGGGCTGGCTGTGGCTGGTGGATACCGGCGGGTTCGATCCGGAATCGCAAGCCACCATTCCCGCCATGGTGCGGGAGCAAGCCCTTTTGGCGGTGGAGCAAGCCCAGGTGATCCTGCTGGTGGTGGATGGGGTGGAGGGGCTGGTGCCTGCCGACCAGGAGCTGGCCGAGGTGCTGCGGCGCTCGGGAAAACCCACGCTGGTGGTGGTGAACAAGGCGGATCGCCGCGACGCCCGCTTTGCGGTGAGCGACTTTCTCTCGCTGGGTTTTCCTGCGGTGGCCGTTTCCGCGGAGCATGGAAGCGGCGTGGAAGAGCTTTGGGAGCAACTGGAAGCCCTGCTCCCCCCTCCGGAGCCGGTGGAGGTGTCACCGCCTGAATTGGCGGTGGCCATCGTGGGGCGCCCCAACGTGGGCAAGTCCTCGCTCTTAAACCGAATTTTGGGCGAAGAGCGGGTGTTGGTTTCGGAAATCCCCGGCACCACCCGCGATGCGGTGGATACCCCCGTGACCTTTCAGGGCAAGCGTTTGTTGCTGGTGGATACCGCCGGCATTCGCCGCAAAGGGCGCACCGAGCGAGGGGTGGAGGTGCTTTCGGTGGTGATGGCCCGCAAGGCCATCGAGCGGGCGCAGGTTTGCCTCTTGGTGGTGGACGGCAGCGAAGGGGTCACCGCCCAGGACGCGCACGTGGCGGGCTTGATCCAGGAGGCGGGCAAGGGCGTGGTGGTGGTGGTGAACAAAGCCGACACCCTCACCCGAGAAGGCAAAAAGCACCTTTTGGAGGACGTGGAGTTCAAGCTCAAGTTCCTCAAGGACACCCCTTGCCTCTTTGTCTCCGCCCTCACCGGTGCGGGTGTGGGCAAGCTCCTGCCGCAAGCTTTAAAGGTGGGGGAAAACTTCCAGCGCCGCATCGGCACCGGTGAGCTCAACCGGGTGCTACGGGCCGCCTGGGAAAGCCACCCGCCCCCGGGGGGAAAGGGCCCGGCCAAGCTGTACTACGCCACCCAGGTGGGAACCGCCCCACCGCGCTTTAAGCTTTTTACCAACCTCAAAGGGGAGCTGCACTTTTCCTACCTGCGTTTTTTGGAAAACGCCCTGCGCCAGGCGTTCCCCTTGGCCGGGGTGCCGGTTCGGTTTATGATTGTGGGGAAGCCGTAGGAGCGGCCCATGGTGCAATTTCGACCCACCGCCCGGGAAATCGTGGCCAAGATCGTGTACTACGGCCCCCCCCTGGGCGGAAAAACCACCAACCTCAGGATGCTCCATTCGGGGTATCCCGAAGAGGTGCGGGGCAACCTCATCGAGTTGCCGGCGGGGAACGACCGCACGATTTTCTTCGATTACCTGCCGCTGACCTTTCGCAAGCTGCGCGGCATGGACCTCCGCATCCAGCTTTACACCGTGCCCGGCCAGGTGCGGTTTGACTACACCCGCCAGCAGGTGCTGAGAGGCGTGGACGGCGTGGTGTTCGTGGCTGACTCCCAGCGGGAAGCCATGCAGGCCAACCGCGATTCCTGGGCCAACTTGAAGAAAAACCTGGCGCTGCAGGGGCTCTTCCTGGATCGCCTGCCGCACGTTTTGCAGTACAACAAGCGGGACCTGGAAGACATCGTTTCTGTGGAAGAGCTTGACCAGGCCCTTAACGAGTTCAACGCTCCTTTTTTTGAAGCCATTGCCATCCAGGGCATCGGGGTGGAGGAAACCCTCCAGGCCATTGTCAAGCTGGTGGTGCGGTCGCTGCGGGATCGCTTCAACCTGGGGGTGGAGGGTCAGCCGGGTCTGCAGGCGGTGCCGCCTCCGAAGACCGAAGAGCTGGTGACCCGGCCGGTGGCCGTGGCCCCCCAGCCCCTGCCGCGCCAGGAGCCCGTACTACCGGAGCCCTTGCCGCCACCGGAAATCACCCCTCCCACTTTGCCCTTCGTGCCCACCGCCGAACCGGAAGCGGTGGTGCTGGAAATGCCGCCACCCTCCCCTGTGGCTGCCCAAGGGCCCACGGTGGCCAACCCCGATTCCGCTGTCGAGGTGTTTGCCGCCGAACCTCCAACCCCGAAAACCTTGCCACCGGAACCGGAGTTTGTTCTTCCGGAAGCCGGCGAACCGCTGTCGCTGGGCCCGCTGCCGGGCGTGGGGGAAGAACCGCCAATGGAAATCGAGCTTCCTCCCCTGGCTGAATCCCCTCCAGCAGCACCCTGGGAAGAGCCCGCAGAGCTGCCCCCCGCGGAGGCCGGTCTGGCGCTGGATGCACCGCCCTTTGGGGCGGAGCCCCAGGAAGAGGTGGCCCTTCCGGGTGAGCCCGCAGTCCAGCTCCCCAGTGCGGAGGCTTCCACAAGCCCGAACGAAGAGCCTTTTGCCCCGGAGTTGCCAGAGAGCGAGCCGCTAGCACCGCCGGCTTTCGAGGAAGCGCCGGTGCTGGAGGCAGCGGAAAGGGGCGAAGCGGGTTTTGCGCCAGAAAGCAGCGTTTTTGCAGCCGAACCGCAGGAACCGCTTGCTCCCATTGCCGATCTTGCCGGCGACCCGTTCGTGGTGGAGGAGCTTCCGGCGGCCAGCGCCAGCGACGACGTGTTTGCCCTTGTCCCGCGGCCACCGGTGGAGGTCATGCCGGAAACCGCCGCCATCGAGCGGGTGATCCCCCGGGCGGTGGCCAGGCACGGCGAGCTGCGGGAGCTGGAGGTGGAGGTGCCGGTGCCGGCCACCTGGGTGGGGGGCCGGCGGGTGACGCTGCAGCTCCGCCTCACGTTAGTGCCGGAGGAGGAAAACCATGAGCCCTGATCCGGTCACCATCCCCGACAAGGAGGAGTTCAAGATCAACGAGGTGTGCGAGATCACGGGGGTGAAGCCGTTCGTGCTGCGCTACTGGGAGCAGGAGTTTCCGGAGCTGGCGCCGGCCAAGCAGCCGGGCGGGCAGAGGGTTTACCGCCGGGAAGACGTGGAGCTCGTGCTGCGGATCAAGCAACTCCTCTACGAGGAGCAATTTACCGTTGCGGGCGCAAAAAAGAGGCTGGCTGAGGAACGACAGGCGGCGACGGCACCCCCGGCGAAACTTGACAAAACCACCTCCGACCAAGTACAAAAGCTCCGCCAGGCGCTTGCGAACGTAAAGCGAGAGCTGGCGGAAATCGTCGAGGAGCTGTCATCGTAGGTCGGGACGTGGCGCAGCCTGGTAGCGCACTTGAATGGGGTTCAAGGGGTCCCGGGTTCAAATCCCGGCGTCCCGACCATCTTTCCCGCAGGTCTTGGGCTTTTCCT
Organism: Thermoanaerobaculum aquaticum; assembly: GCF_000687145.1. Lineage (NCBI taxonomy): Bacteria > Pseudomonadati > Acidobacteriota > Thermoanaerobaculia > Thermoanaerobaculales > Thermoanaerobaculaceae > Thermoanaerobaculum > Thermoanaerobaculum aquaticum. Next base: position 39,927 of record NZ_JMFG01000008.1, on the reverse strand, counting down.
CTCGTGATGGGCTGCTAACCACTCGGCTTTTTTTTCTGCCGGTGAAGGGTCCCACCTTGAGGCTGAAGGCGCCCCGCCAGTAGCGAGCCAATGACGAGTCCAGCGTGCTAAACTCCGCCTTCGGTGCCCGCGCACGCGGGACGGGCGAGGTGGCTTTGGAACTGCAAGCGGTCATTTTGAACCTGCTGCGCTTTTGGGGGGAGCAGGGGTGCCTGGTGCAGCAGCCCTACGACATGGAGGTGGGTGCCGGCACCATGCATCCGGAAACCTTCCTGCGGGTTTTGGGTCCTGAGCCCTACCGGGTGGCCTACGTGCAGCCCTCACGGCGGCCGGCCGACGCGCGCTTTGGCGAAAACCCCTTCCGCTTGGGCAAGCACCTGCAGCTGCAGGTGATCCTGAAGCCTTCCCCCGCCGACGTTCAGGAGCTTTACCTGCGCTCCCTCCAGGTGCTGGGGATTGACCCGGCGGTGCACGACGTGCGGTTTGAAGAGGACAACTGGGAGTCTCCCACCCTGGGGGCCTGGGGCGTGGGCTGGCAGGTGCTTCTGGACGGCATGGAAATAACGCAGTTCACCTATTTCCAGCAGGCCGGAGGTTTGGACCTCAAGCCCATTTCTGCGGAAATCACCTACGGTTTGGAACGCATTGCCATGTTCTTGCAGCGGAAAACCTCCATTTACGAGGTGGAGTGGGTTTCCGGGGTGCCTTACGGCGCGGTTCGCCACCGGGACGAGGTGGAGCTTTCCCGCTACGCCTTCCAGCAGGCGGACGTGAGCATGCTCCGGCGCCACTTCGAGGACTGGGAGCGGGAGGGCTTTCGCTGCCTGGAGGGCGACGACCCCTTGGTTATCCCGGCTTTGGAAGCAGCCCTCAAGATGTCGCACCTCTTCAACCTCCTGGACGCCCGGGGTGCGGTTTCCACCACCGAGCGCGTGGCGATGATTGCCCGGGTGCGCAAGCTGGCGGTAGCCACCGCAAAAGCGTACGTAGAGCAGCGAAAAAGGGCAGGCTTTCCCTTGCTTTCCGGGGGTGCAGCGTGAGCGGGAAGTTCCTGTTTGAGCTTTTGTGCGAGGAAATCCCCGCCAACGCCTTGCCGGAAGCGCGGGAGCAGCTGGTTGCCGGGTTGGCCGCCAAGCTCGATGAAGCCGGCGTTACTGCGTCCCGGCCTTTGGGCTTTTCCACCTCCCGGCGGCTGGCCCTCTGGGTGGAGGGGTTGCCCGCGGAAACACCGGCGCGGGTGGAGGAGGTTTTCGGGCCGCCGGCCTCCGTGGCCTTTGCCCCCGATGGATCGCTCACCCGGGCGGGGGAGGGTTTTGCCCGGGCCCAGGGCGTTGCTCCTTCCGAGCTGCAGGTGGTGGAGGGGCCCAAGGGCAAGGTGGTGGCTGCCAAAAAACACGTTCCGGGGCGGGCCCTTCCCGAGCTTCTCGCCGAGATCGTGCCGGCGGTGGTTTCCAGCCTGCACTTCCCCAAGACCATGCGCTGGGGGGAAGGGCAGTACGTCTTTGTGCGGCCGGTGCACCGCGTGGTGGCGCTTTGGGGCCTTGATTCCTTGGACCAGGTGGTGGGCTTTTCCATCTTTGGTGTGCCCAGCGGCGCGGCCACCCTGGGGCACAGGGTCACGCACCCGGGGGAGGTGCTGCTTTCCGGGGTGCGAGACCTGGAGGGCTACCTCCAGCGCTTGCGCCAGGCCGGTGTGGAGCTGGACCCCTCCCGGCGGCGGGCGCTTTTCCGGCAAAAGGCGGGGGAGCTGGCTTCGGAAGTGGGTTGCCAGGTGCGGCCGGACCCGGCTCTGGAAGAGGAGCACGTGGAGCTGGTGGAGTTCCCGGGTCTGGTGCGCGGGGAGCTGGATTCCGCTTGGCTTTCCCTGCCGGAAGAGGTGATCGTCACTACCCTGCGCCATCACCAGAAGTGCTTGGTGCTGGAGAAGGACGGCAGGGTGGCGCCGTACTTTTTGGCGGTGTGCGATCGCCCCGATGATCCCCAGGGGCACGTGCGGCAGGGCAACGAGTGGGTGGCGGGGGCACGGCTTTCCGATGCCCACTTCTTCTTCCACCAGGATTTGCAAAACCCTTTGGAGGCCATGGCGGAAAAGCTCACCCGTGTGGCTTTCCACGCCAAGTTGGGAAGCTACGCCGACAAAGCCAAACGGGTGGAAGCGCTGGTGGTGCAGCTGGCCGAAGCTTTGGGCTTTGCCGAGCTGCGTGGCCCCCTGCAAACCGCGGCCCGCCTGGCCAAGGCCGACCTGGCAAGCCACATGGTGGGGGAATTCCCCGAGCTGCAGGGAGTCATGGGCGGCATTTACGCCCAAAAGCAGGGTCACGCTCCGGAAGTTTGGCAGGCCATTGCCGAGCAGTACCTGCCGGCAGGGCAAGAGGGGGCCATCCCCAAAAGCCTCACCGGCGCTCTTTTGGGCGTGGCGGACCGCCTGGACACCTTGGCGGCGCTTTTTTCCGTAGGGGAGATCCCCACCGGCAGCAAGGACCCCTTTGCCTTACGCCGGCACGCCCTGAGCGTGGTGCGGATTTGCGGGGAGTTTCCTTTAAGCCTTTCGCTGCCCGAGGCAGCTTCCTGGGCGGCGGCACCCTTCGGCGGGGCCGGTGTTACGGAGCTTGCGGGCTTTTTGCGGGAAAGGGAGCGGTTTTTCCTGGAATCAAAAGGGCTCCCCGGCCCGGTGGCAGATGCCGTGCTTTCCGCCCGCTGGGGGATGCCGGCGGACGAGCTGGCCTTGGGCCAGGCTTTGGCTTCCCTCTGGCAAACCCCGCAGTTTGTGCAGCTGGCCACGGCGTTTAAGCGGGTGCGCAACATGGTGGGCAAGGAAGGGGAAGGCACCTGGGCGCCGGAAAGGCTATTAGAAGACGCGGAAAAGGCTTTAGCCAACCAGGTGGCCGGTATGGAGGAGGAGCTGGGCCGGCTTGCCACTGCCAAGGCGTGGGGCCAGGCGCTGGCCCTTTTGGCGGGCCTGGCAGAGCCGCTGGATCGGTTTTTCACCGACGTTTTGGTGATGTGCCCGGATGTGGAGCTGCGGCAAGCGAGGTTGGGGCTTTTGGCAAAGATACAACGGCTGTTCCTGCAGCTTGCCGATGTTTCCAAACTGCAGGTAGCAAGCTAAGGAGGGTTTGGCCATGCAAAAGATGGTGTACCTGTTTGGGGGTGGCAGCGCCGAAGGCAACGCCAAGATGAAGGAGCTTTTGGGCGGCAAGGGTGCCAACCTGGCGGAAATGGCCGGCATTGGTTTGCCGGTGCCGCCGGGCTTCACCATTACCACCGAGGTTTGCACCCACGTGATGAAGTTTGGCTCCTACCCCGAAGGCCTCAAGGAGCAGGTGGCCCAGGGGCTGGCCCACATTGAGCGCTTGACCGGCAAAAAGTTCGGCGATGCGCAAAACCCGCTTTTGGTTTCGGTGCGCTCGGGGGCCCGGGCGTCCATGCCCGGCATGATGGACACCATCCTCAACCTGGGGCTCAACGACCAAACGGTGCAGGGCCTCATTGCCCAAACCGGCAACCCCCGTTTTGCCTACGACTGCTACCGCCGGTTTGTGGCCATGTACGGGGACGTGGTGTTGGGGTGCAAGCCCCAGGGCAAGGACGAAATTGACCCCTTTGAGGCTGTCCTGGAGGAGGTCAAGCACAAAAAGGGCGTGCGCTACGACACCGAGCTCACCGCCGAGGACCTCAAGGAGCTGGTGGTGCGCTTCAAAGAGGTGGTGCTCAAGCGCACCGGCAAGACCTTCCCCGAGTCGCCGGAAGAGCAGCTCTGGGGCGCCATTGCTGCGGTTTTCAACTCCTGGAACAACGAGCGGGCCATTGCCTACCGCAAGCTCAACAACATCCCCGATGACTGGGGCACGGCGGTGAACGTGCAGGCCATGGTGTACGGCAACATGGGGGAGGATTCCGGCACGGGGGTGGCCTTTACCCGCGATCCGGCCACCGGCGAAAACGTCTTTTACGGCGAGTTTTTGGTGAACGCCCAGGGGGAGGACGTGGTGGCCGGGGTGCGGACGCCGCGGCCGGTGAAGGAGCTGGCCCAGGTGTTCCCCGAGGTGTACCAGCAGCTTCTGGAAGTGCGGCGCACCCTGGAAACCCACCTCAAGGACATGCAGGACTTCGAGTTCACCGTGGAGCGCGGCAAGCTCTACATGCTGCAAACCCGCAACGGCAAGCGCACCGGGCTTGCTGCCATCCGCATTGCCGTGGACATGGTGGAGGAAGGGCTCATTACCCCGGAGGAGGCCTTAAAGCGCGTGGAGCCGGAGCAGCTCAACCAGCTCCTGCGGCCCATCTTTGACCCCCAGGCCCTGCGCCAGGCCCGGGAGGAAAAGCGGGTGGTGGCCAAGGGCCTCCCCGCCGGTCCCGGCGCGGCTTCCGGGCGGGTGGTGTTTAACGCTCCTGACGCTGAGGAGTGGGCTGCCCGCGGCGAGAAGGTGCTTTTGGTGCGCATTGAAACCAGCCCCGAGGACATCAAGGGCATGAACGCCGCGGTGGGCATCCTCACGGCCCGGGGCGGCATGACCTCCCATGCGGCCCTGGTGGCCCGCCAGATGGGCAAAACCTGCGTGGTGGGGTGCGAAGCCCTGAAGGTGGACTACAAGGCCCGCACCGTTACCGTGGACTCCACCGTCATCCGCGAAGGCGATTGGGTTTCCATTGACGGCTTTACCGGCGAAGTGATCCTGGGCAAGCTGGAAACCAGGCCCTCGGAAGTGGTGCAGGTTCTCATCGAAAAGAGCCTGGCGCCGGAAAAATCCAGCTCCTACCACTACTTCTCCCGGCTCATGGAGTGGGCGGACAAGGTTCGCCGGCTGCGGGTGAGGGCCAACGCCGATCAGCCCGATCAAGCCGCCAACGCCGTGGCCTTTGGTGCCGAGGGCATCGGTCTTTGCCGCACCGAGCACATGTTCTTTGGCGGCGACCGCATCACCGCCATGCGGGAAATGATCCTGGCTTCCACCCCGGAGGAGCGGCAGAAGGCCTTGGACAAGCTCCTGCCCATGCAGCGGGAGGACTTTGTGGGCATCTTCCGGGTCATGGGTGAGCGCCCGGTGACGATCCGCACCCTGGATCCGCCGCTGCACGAGTTCTTACCCCACACCGAAGCCGAACAGAGAGAAGTGGCGGAAGCCATGGGGGTGCCGGTGGAAGCCATCCGCGCCAAGGTGGCGGAGCTGCACGAGGCCAACCCCATGCTGGGCCACCGGGGCTGCCGGTTGGGCATCGTGTACCCCGAGATCACCCGCATGCAGGCCCGCGCTATCCTGGAAGCGGCATGCCAGGTGAAGAAGGAAGGGATTGACGTGCACCCGGAAATCATGATCCCCCTGGTGGGCAACGTCCGTGAGCTCACCGACCAGGCCCGCCACGTGCGGGAGGTGGCGGAGCAGGTGTTTGCCGAGCAAGGTGTGCGGGTGGACTATCTGGTGGGCACCATGATCGAGGTGCCCCGGGCTGCCCTCACCGCCGGGGAAATTGCCCGCGAGGCGGAGTTCTTCTCGTTTGGCACCAACGACCTTACCCAGACCACCCTGGGGGTTTCCCGGGATGACGCCGGCAAGTTCCTGCCGGTGTACCTGGAACGGGAAATTTGGCCGGCCGACCCCTTTGCCACCCTGGACGTGGAGGGCGTGGGGCGGCTGGTGGAAATGGGGACCCAACGGGGGCGGGCCACCCGCGCCAACCTCAAGGTGGGCATTTGCGGTGAGCACGGCGGTGACCCGGCCTCGGTGGCCTTCTGCCACCGGGTGGGGCTGGATTACGTGTCCTGCTCGCCGTTCCGCATCCCGGTGGCGCGCCTGGCGGCAGCCCGCGCGGCCCTGGGGCTTGAGCGAGGCTAGCCATGTCTCGCTTTGCGGTCATTGGCCTTGGCCGTTTTGGTGCCACGCTGGCCAGCCGTCTTTACGAGCTCGGGCACGAAGTCCTGGGGGTGGACTCCAGCGAGGAGCTGGTGCAGGCGTTTCGGGACCGCATGAGCGAGGTGGCGGTGGTGGACGCCCGGGACAAGGCGCAACTGCGCGCCCTGGGGCTCAAGGACTTCGACACCGTCATCATTTCCGTGGGTGAGCACCTGGAGGCTTCCACCCTGGCGGCGCTGTACTGCAAGGAGCTGGGGGTGAGGGTGATTGCCCGGGCGGTGAACGAGGACCACGGCAAGATCCTGGAGGCCCTGGGGGTGGACGAGGTCATTTACCCCGAACGGGACATGGCCCTGCGCTTGGCGGAAAGGCTATCCTCCAAGAACCTTCTGGACTTCGTTTCCCTGGGCCCGGAGTTTTCCATTGTGGAGGTGGCGGCGCCCGCCAGCTTCATCGGCAGGTCTTTAGCCGAGCTGGACATCCGCCGGAGGTTCGGGGTGCACGTCATTGCCGTCCGCGACGTGCTCACCGAAAACGTCACGCCGGCCCCCCCTCCTGACGCCAAAATCCGGGACTCTGACGTGCTGGTGGTGCTGGGGGGGCGGGAGGAGCTGGAGCGCTTCCAGCGGGTGAAGTAGCCGCCGGGAAAAAACCTCAGCGAATTTCGCCCACCCAGGCGGGCTGCAGGTTGTTGCCGTCCCGGGTGAGCGGCTGGGCGTGGCCCTGGGCATCGGTGATGTAAATCTGCTTGCGCCCGCTGCGGTCGGAGGTAAACGCCAGAAGCGTGCCATCGGGGGAAAAGCAGGGCGATTCGTTGTTCCCCGGCCCCGGAATCACCGTGCGTTGGCCGGTGCGCAGGTCAAACACCGCAATTTGGAAGCGGTTGTCCACCTTGGTGGTGTAAGCAATGCGCACCCCGTCCGGCGCCCAGCTGGGCTCGTCGGCAAAGCTGTCCTCGAAGGTGAGGCGCCGCACGTTGGTGCCTTCGGCGTCCATGAGGTAAAGCTGGGGGCTTCCCGCCCGCGTGGAGGTAAAAACGATTTGCCGGCCGTTGGGGGAGAACGCCGGCTGGGTGTCAATGGCGCGGGTGGTGGTCAGACGCACGGTTTCGCCGCTGGCCAGGTCCAAAACGTAGAGGTTGGTGAAACCGCCGTCACCGGCGGCAAAAACCACCTTGCTGCCGTCCGGGGAAAAGTTGGGGGAGGAGTTCACCCCGGGAAGGCCCGGCAGCGGCTTGAGGTAGCCTTCGGTGGGGCGCAGCAGGAAGAGCTGCGGCTGGCCGCGCAGGAAGCTGGTAAACACCAGCCACTGCCCGTCGGGGGACCACGCCGGGGCGGAGGCAATGGAGCGGTGCTGGGTGAGCTGCTCCTGCTCGCTGCCGTCCCAGCGCATGATCCACAGCTCCTTGGCACCGGTGCGATCGGAAACAAATGCAATGCGCGACAAAAACGGCCCACTCTTGCCGGTGAAGAGGTGAAAGAGCTCGTTGGCCACCGTGTGGGCCAGGGTGGGGAGGGCTTTGCGGGTGGCCGCAAAGCGGCGGGAAAACGCCACCTCTCCCGAGGCCAAATCGGTAAGCCGCACGTCGCATGCCACCTGGCTGCCGGAGGTGGCGAAGCTGCCGGAAAGCAAAAACTGCGCCCCCACCGAGCGCCAGCGCTGGCGGGTGACCTCCGGGCGAGCCGGGTCCACCTCCACCAACGCCGCCCGTTCCTCGGGGAGGAGCGTCATTACCGGGGTGGAGGAAAGGTCCTTGGCGAGGGTTTGCCAGAAGGAGGCGTAGGCTTCGCCGGCGCCGTCGCCACTTAAAGCAAAAGGCGTGGCAGCAATGACCACCTGGCTTACGCCGGCACGGGTGACCTGCAGGTACACCTCTTCCTGGGCTAGGGCAATGACGGGGAGCGTCCCCAACGCCAACGCCAGAACAATCACTGCGGGTTTTTGGGTCATTCCACAAACTCCAAATGCAAGATGAGCTCGCTGCCACCGAACCCCTGCGGCAGCGGCGGGAACGGGGCAGCGGCGTATACCGCCCGCAGGGCGGCGCGGTCGAAGGCGCCTACCCCGGAGGGCTCCTCCAGCCCGGCTTCCTTGAGCTCTCCCGATCGGCCAATGCGGCAGCGCACCCGGCAGCGGGTGCCGGGTGGGGCCGGCGGCTTAAACCAGTTTTGCTCGATGGCCCCCAGAACCCGCTCCAGGTAGTACTGGTACGGGAACGGAGGCCCCTCCCCTTCGCTTTCGGCAAGCCCCAGGCCGGAAGCAGCACCCGCAGTGGCCGCTGAGGCAGCAGTTCCGCTGCCTCCGGCCGCGCTTTCCACCGCCGCAGGCCTTTGGTCAGCTTTTTTGCCAACCGTGGCCTTGGTGGCCGCCGCGACCTTGGCCGGTGGCGTGGTTTTTGCTGGCTTGGCCGGTGGTGCCGTTTTAGCCGCAGGCATCAGAGGTTCGGCTTTTGGTTCCCCACCTGCGGGGGCGGCGGCAGGCCCGGGAACGCTCACCATGGGGGCCAAGTGCACCTTCACCGCCGGCAGGCTCAGCGCCTTGCGGGACGGCCGCGAAGCTACCAGCAGCGCGGCAAAGGCCAAGAAATGCAGGCCCACCGCCACCACAAGGGCCCCCCGCCAGGGGATCGGCTCCGCGGCCCGCCGGGCAAGCTCCTCGCTCACGGGATCGGTCATGGCTTCTCCGGCGGCACGGTCACCATCCCCACCTCCTCCACGCCCATGCGGTTTAAGGCAGCCAGCACCTGCACCACAAAGCCGTAGGGGAGGTTTTGATCGGCCTTGAGGTACACCGGCCGCGGCTGGCCTTTCATAAGCGGGGCCAGCGTCTGCGGCAAAAGCGACGGGTGCACCGGCCGATCGTCCACGATCACCAGCCGATCTTTAGTGAGCGTCAGCACCAGAGGCTCAGGACCCTTTTGGGGGAGCGGTGCCGCTTGTTCCCTAGGCAGCTCCACGGAAAGCCCCTGCACGAGCATGGGGGTGGTGACCATGAAGATGATCAAAAGCACCAGCATCACGTCCACCAGCGGCGTGATGTTGATTTCGGCGATGCTGTCAAACTCCGCGTGGGTTCGGAAGGCCATGGTCTTTTCCCTAGGTAAACGTTCGTTCGGTGAGGTTTAGAAACTCCAGAAGGAAGTCCTCCATCACCCCCCGGTGGCGGCGGAGGCTTCCCAGAAAAGCGTTATAAGCAATGACCGCGGGGATGGCAGCGGCCAGGCCGGCCGCTGTGTTCACCAGCGCTTCGGCAATGCCGGGGGCGACCGTCACAATGGAGGTGGAGCCCTTGGCGGCGATGTCCCGGAAGGCGGTCATGATCCCCCATACGGTACCAAAAAGCCCGATGAACGGCGTGGCCGAAGCGGTGGTGGCTAAAAACGGCAAAAAGCGGTGCAGCTTGGCGGACTCCACGCCAATGGCCCGCTGCAACGCCCGCTCCACCGCGGCCAGACTCTTGATTTGCCCTGGAGGAGCCCCGGCCCGCTGCAGTACCCGCACCTGCGCCTCCAGCTCCAGGTAGCCAGCCCGGAACATCCCCGCCAGCGGCGCATGGGGGGTTTTGGCAGCAGCTTGCTGCACCTCCCCCAGCCTCTGGGCCTTGCGGAACTCGCTAAGGAAAACCTGGTTTTGCCTTTCCGCACGGCGGAGCTGGCGGACCTTCAAGAGCATCAGCGTCCAGGAAACCAGGGAAAAGCCGGCAAGGATCGCCAGCACCAGCTTGGCCACCGGCCCCGTTTGCGCGAACGCCTCCCAAATCGCCTGCATGGGGGCATTGTACGGGATTTGCTAGCTTCGACTCACTCACCTACCCCTTCCCAGTAACGAAAGCGGTGAATCGCAAGCGGACCCAGAACTGGGTTTTTCCAGCCTTGCCTTCGGCGTGTCATCGGCTTCTCAAGGGGTATCCCCCTCGCGCAGCTAAAACCAGTGCGGCTCCACGGTTCCGCTCGGACGTCAGCTTGGGACGAGCTTTTCTTTTCGAAAAACTGAGCGCAGTTCTTTGCGTTTTTGAGAGGAACTCGAAGATTGCTTCCCAAAAACCGGTTCCGCACACCACTTGGGAAATCTTCCAAGAAACTGCGCTCCCGGCTAAACCATCGTTTTGACCAGAGCTATTTCCTGGGGGAAGCGTGTGTTATTGTTTAAACTGTGAAGCGGCTGAGGTGGCGTGTGTGGGGACCTCTTCCGGGCGCTCTAGACTCTCTCGAAGCGAGTTCCCCTTACGTGGAGCGCAGGGGTCGGATTGGAGGGAGCAAGATTCTCAGGATATTCGCTCACTGGATTGAGGCTCGTTGGTTTGCGAAAGCCTTTGCGTTGGCCGCTTTCTGTTTTCCCGCCCTCGCCCAATCTGTTCCCCCCTTGCCGATCCCCCCGGTCGGCAAGCTGCTTTTTCTCCCGACGGTGTGGGAATGGGCGGCTCCCGAGGGCAGCACGATTTCGACGTGTATGCTGGAAGAAGAGGTAGTTATTTGCGAGTTGTTCGGTGCTACCCATTCTCTTCGTGCCTTGAGGGTCGCCGACGGCGAGCCCGTATGGGAAATCCCGCTTCCAGAAAGGGAGGGGCCTCCCATTTCGAAACTCGAGATGGTAGGCAACGTGGGCTTGCTGAAAACCGACGCTTTACTCATGGCTTTCGACCCCCGAAATGGGAGCATTCGCTGGAGTAAGGTTCTCTCCCACGGGGAGCGGGTGGCCTCGTTGAATCCCCTTGTGCTGGTTAGCGGCCTTGTTGACGACTCCGCCCCTGGAAGGCCAGAGCTCGTCAGCTTCCTCGAAGCTTCCACCGGTGGGATTAGAGGCCAGGTGTTTGTCCCTGGCGAGGTCGATCTGTGCTTTTCGTGGTTGGACGGGATACTTGTGCATACATGGACGGTGGAAGGTGCTGAGCTTGGATTTATAGGCGGAGGCAACTGGCGATCCCGCTGGCGGGTCAGGGTACCGGGGCTGGTGCGTCTCGAGGTGCTCCCTTCAGGTGCATGGGTAAAGCGCTGTCTTAACGGCCTTGCGGATTGTGGCCACTGGTTTCCGCTCCATGTTGACGGGACGCTGGGCCCCGAGGTGGAGCTGGGCGGGGATGAATTTTTGCCGAAGTGGGCGAGCAAGGGGTTTGAGCTTTGGGAGGGTTACTATTCAAGGCAGAGGCTCTGCAAACGGTCGGGGGAGCAGGGAAAGTATGCCTGGTGCTACGAGCTTCCCCAATACTCGTTTCCCATCGCGGCGCCCCATGACAGGGGTATTGCCGTTGCGTTTTCCACAACTCAAACGGATTTCCTTTTGGTACTAGACGGCGAGGGCCGCGTGGTGGAGGGGTTTCACGGAGTCCTCGGGACATCTGCGTTTTGGCAGGTCCCGGGGGGCTGGCTTTTCCAAACGGCGAGGCGGGTTTTGCTCAAGGGCTTGCAGCCGGTCCCCCAAGCTGCGTTGCCTGAGCGCTGGCGGACGGCGTTGGAGCTGTTACGTGAAGCCAACGCTTGGCCATGCTGCGATGAGGTCAGCAAGCAACGATCCGCCCAACTAGAGGCCTCCTTGTATCGTCTTGGATCGGACATCGGTCCTCTCCTTGCCGAGCGTCTGCCGGGACTCGGCCCTGTAGCCTTGTTGGCTTCCGCAAAAGTCCTGGCGAGCTGGCGTAAGGAAAAAGCGACAGCGTACCTCCTGGAATGGATCAAAAAGGAGGTTGCACGGCCGCAAAGTCTAGTCCGGGACAGCGAGTTTTTCAGCCAACTGTTGGTTGCTTTGCAACAGCTTGGTCTTACCGATTCCATGGGCGATGTTCTCCTTAGGGTGGCCGAGCACCCAGCTGCCGACCCCTGGGTGGCGCTCACCGCCTCCGGTTGCGTCGCGTCAATAGGTAACTCGGAGCTTTTGGAACATTTGGAAACTTTGGTGGCGAAGCGATTGCGGAAATTCCCCCGGGGAAAGTGCTTCAGGCCAGAGCCGCCGCGTGTCCTGGCTCAACTCCTGGCGCCGGATCGGGAGGTGGATTCGCATTTGGTGGACGAAATTTTCCGGGTGTGCAGAGAGGGCACATGTCCGGCCCCGGGTTTCGATTCGAAGATTCTTGATCAGCGAGGAGCTCGCCGCGTTGCACACGAAGGGCAAGAATATCTCCTTTTTTTCTCCAGCTTTGCCGGGGGAGCGCATGATCTCTGGCTTACGCGGTTGCAAGGCGAAGCCCTTCAGGCTCCGCGCTTTACAGGGCTTTCGGTACCAGTTTTTGACGCTCACGAAGGTCGAGCGCGTTTTCGGGTGGAAATTACCTCGGAATCGCTAGCCATTTGCCCGCTCGAGGGTGCTGACAATTCTGGAGGCGAAACCGAACGCACGTCGGAGAACTCGGAGAGCTGGCAGGAGGCGGCCAACGGTGCGCCTTGCACGGCTGTGAGCTGGCTCGAGCTGGGCAAAGATACTGACGGTGATGGGCTGACTGACCTACTCGAGCGCCGCCTTGGCCTGAAGCCTGACGCCCGCGATTCGGACGGCGACGGGATTTACGACGGGGACGATTGGTGCGCCAACTGCAATTCCCGGGCGGCTACCGTCGAGGACGTCGCTGTCAAAGCTCTGCTCAAGGAGTTCTTCGTTTTCTTGCCGCTCAATGTACCGGCGATCGTGGTTTGGCCGCGCCACCTTGAGTTCGAGGTTCCGGGAAGCGCCGTAATCGTTTTGACCGAGAAGGAGCTTCTTGAGTTTGGGACCAGGGCAGGGCCGTTGGGCATGCCGCGGATCACTGTGCGCCAAAAAACTGGAGGAACAGGGGCCTCCAGCATGGAAAACAACTCCTTCCCTTGGCCGGAAGATCTCGTTGCAGGTGCGCGGGAGCTAGCTTTTGAACTTGTCGTCGAAACGGACACCTTTGGAACGGTCTATGGAGCAGTGGTTCGCGAAACGTCACCTGGCACATTCTGGGTGACAAAAGTTCGGGTCCTTGGGATCACCCTACGGATGGACTAGGGCCGGGTTTCTACGCGCTTTTGGACTACTTGGGCTGGGTGAGGAAATGTGGAGGGCACGGCGATGCGAACGGGACAACTGCAAGAGCAAGCCAAGGCCCGCACAGGGACACGTATTTATCTGATGGCGGGGCTGCGCTACCGCTGAGCGCGTTTGTAAGCCAGGCCGACATAAAAGTCTGCATTCGATGCCTTTCGGCCCGGAAACGTCCTTAGACAGCCTCAAGCCAGCAGCCATGCCTTGTATTGCTCCTGACCTGTCTTTGTTGCGGTGCCTGGCCAGACTTTGGCCTTCTTCTCACAGTTCAAATAAGGTGGGGGTAACGGCAAAAGAAAATCCAGGCCCGAGAGATCTTGGCTGTTTCAGGATTGTCGAGTGCGTAAAAAAGATTGGACACTCCACCCGTACACCCAATCGGCTCCTAACTCGTTTGCCTCCCGACCTGTGGGTCGTAATCGCGGGCGCCGAAGCGGAGGAGTTTGGTGTGGGCGTCGAAAATTCCGCCGGCAAAGCCGAAGGGCTGGAAGCCGGGGTTGGAATCAAAAACCACGTTGCCCCAGGCGTCGTAGTGGAGCTCTTGGGCGATTTCCCCGGAAGCCGTGTCAACCACAAACCTCGGTGAGCCTAAATGATCGTGCAAAATCCGATACGTTCTCCCTCCTTTCTCCAAAACCTCCGGCACGTTGATGTGGTCGGCGTAAATGAAGCGGGAAACCACCTGATTGCTTCCATCGAGTTCAGCCACAATGCGCAGCTGATCGTCGTAAATGAAGCCCTGCACCAACGTGCCGTTGATCTTCTTGCCGATTCTGCGGTTTCTCCCGTCAATGACGTACTCGATTTCCATGCCGTTGTCCAAAATGACATACCTTAGGTTGCCAAACACATCGTAATCGAAGTACTGACACACGCTTCCCTGGCACTTGCTGATCAGCTCCCCGTTGGCCGTGTAGGTGAAGCTCAAGTCCCCGTAGGTCAAGAGCCGGTCTTGATCATCGTACGTCCCAGTGACCACCGTGCCGTTCGGCCTCACCTCCATCACCCTGTTCCCATTCCCATCATAACTCCACTGCGT